>JASLKK010000001.1:0-189737 GCA_030747595.1 Acidimicrobiales bacterium
CCGACAACGTCTTCGTCAGCGACGATCGTCTGGGCAGCCGCCTGGCCACCATCAGCGCTGCAAAGGTCGTCCAGACCGGTACCAATGGTCACGTCGTGACCGGCAATGGGGCCGTAGTCGGCAACAGCCAACTCAACGCCACGCTGGTTCGGGACACCCAGGAACGCCACATCGCCGGAAATGGCGTTCAGCGAACGAATCTGGATTTCCTCACCAGCACCGACACGAACCTCGCCGAGGCTTCCATCACCCAGATGGTCGGCAACCGTGCCGACCTCTTCCTGAGCTGGCGCAGCCGTCGTAGCCGGCGCAGCAGTCGTAGCCGGCGCAGCAGTCGTAGCCGGCGCAGCAGTCGCAGCCGGCGCAGCAGTCGTCGCCGAAGCCGAACTACTACCAGACGAAGCACTGTCCGCGCTATCAGACCCACAGGCACCGGCGATCATGGTGAACGCCATTCCCAGGGCAATCAGAACACGTCGATTTCGACGCATGGTCCCCTCCAAGTGTGTTTGCGAATTCAGTGTCTCGGATGTCGAAAAGGGCGAACACACCCGTCGGGAGACGGAGGTGACGCCGGTCACTGCGTTAACGGTACGGTACGGTACTGTATTCTCCTCGCACCGACAAGGTCCAGACCCAGATTTTGAGAGGAGTATTCCCAGTGGGAGATTCTCCGGCGAAATGTGGGTCTGTCCTGGCCGGCGGAATCGAACACGGTGGCCGCAACCAGTGGTAACGGTAGGCCAAGGGATCGAATGGACGCAATGCTGAGGACGGATTCGAAAGTGACGATCTGATGACAAGCGTGGAGGATGGAGGCGTATCTGCGGATAGCCCGGGTCCCGAATCCCTCGACGACCCGGCTGGTGCGTCGATTCTGGATGCGGCGATGCGCCTGCTCGCCGAGGGAGGTCTGGCCGCCTTCACCACCGACCGGTTGGCCTCTACAGCCCGGGTGTCTAAGAGCTCCATCTATCGACGTTGGCCGGACAAGAAGTCCATCTTCCTGGCCCTTATGAAGCAGTGGGGCCGGCGTGCCGAAGTCGACGATATGGGCGACCTCCGCTCCGAGATAGCCCAGTGGTACGCGGATCGGCAGCGGACCTACAACAGTCCCGGGTTCCGGCAGGTATCGGCCAGCCTTGTGGAGCTGGCGGCCCATGACAGCGAGATCGATGAAGTCCTGAACACCTACCGCCGGTCCAGTTGGAACACGGTGCGTGAGATTCTGAAGCGGGCTATCGACCGGGGCGAGATTGCCGCCGGCGGGGGTCTCGAGCGAATGGAGCAGTTCTTCCTTGGCCCGCTCTACTTCCGGGCGGTTCTCGAGGGCCAGGAGATTGACGATGCGACCGTGGTCGACTTCCAGCGTCTCGCCCTAGCTGCCGTCGGCCTGGGCCCCGAGCAGCAACCAGGTGTCTGTGTCATGGATCGTGCGGGTGCGGGTGCGGGTGCGGGTGCGGGCGCTGAGCAGCGCAACCCGTGAGCATCACGGTGTATCCGGCGCGACGGATCCACACCATGGATCCGTCGCTGCCCGAGGCCACAGCACTGGCTGTCCGGGGCGACCGGATAGTCGAGGTGGGGACGATGGAGTCGCTCCGTCCGTGGTTGGACGCCCACGAGCACGTGATCGACAATCAGTTCACCGATTCGATTCTGGTGCCCGGGCTGATTGATCCGCACGTGCATCCGCCGCTGATGGCCCTGCTCTTGGCCACCGAGTGGATCACCCCGGAGTCGTGGGACTTCCGAGGGCGCGACGTGCCGGCCACTCTGGGTCGCGATGCCTACTTAGACCGGCTGGCCGAGTTGGAGGCCCGCTACTCGTCTGACCAGCCGTTCATCACCTACGGATGGCATCGTCAGTTCCACGGTGAGTTGAACCGGGCCGATCTGGATGCCGTGTCGGCCATCCGCCCCATCGTGGTGTGGGGCCGTTCGTTCCACGAGGTGTGGTGTAACGGGCCGGCACTGGAGCTGGTGGATGCCGCGGAGGGCGCGGCCTGGGACCCGAACATCGACCTGGAGACCGGGCGCATGTGGGAGTCCGGCATGGCGTGGGCGCTGCGGACGCTGCGTGAAGTGCTGATCGGCGAGGGACGGTATGAGGCAATGATGGAGGAGGTGGGCCAATTGGTCCACCGGGGCGGGGTGACGACCATTGCCGACGTCGGTTTCGGAGGGATGGCCCTGCCGGAGCGTGAACTGGAGGTCCTGGCCCGTGTGCACGAGGGCGACCACGTGCCGTTCCGGCAGTACCTGATTCCCCAGGTGGCCGCCTTCAATAGGGAGTACGGCGCCGAGGCGGCCGATCGCATGGCCGAGATGCGGGCCCGGGGAACCGAACGGATCCGCTTTCTGGACGCCACCAAGTTCTTCGCCGATGGGGCGTTTATCGCCCAACTCATGCAGTTGGGTGAGCCCGGCTACATCGACGGACACGAGGGGGCGTGGATGGCCGAACCGGATCGCATCGTGCAGCACATCCGATCCTTCTGGAACGCTGGGTCACAGGTGAACATCCACGTCAACGGTGACCGGGGGATGGACGCCACGCTGGACGCGATAGCCGAGTTGCTGGCAGAGGCGCCTCGCTTCGACCATCGGACGGTGTTGCATCACGTTGGCGTATCGACCCAGGCACAGATGCGGCGGGCTGCGGCGCTGGGATGCGCCATTCAGGCCAACGGCTACTACCTGCGGTTCTTCGGCGACCAGTTCGCGGCTGAGGGACTGGGTACCGAGCGGGCCTCGCAGATGACCCGCGTGGGTTCGGCTCGCCGCTACGGCATGAGCGTGTCTCTGCATTCAGACCTGCCGATGGGGCCGCTGGAGCCCCTGTTGGCCGCGTCAGTCATGGCTACCCGGAGGTCGGCGTCCGGTGTGGAGTTCTGTCCGGAGGAGCGCCTCAGCCCCTACGACGCCATGGCCGCGGTGACTATCGAGGCGGCGTGGCAACTGTTCCTAGATGGAGAGATCGGTTCGCTGGTCTCGGGGAAGTTGGCTGACGTGACGGTGTTGGCTGAGGATCCCTTCGAGTTGGATCCGCTGGCGTGGCCCGACATCGGCATCAAGGCCACCATGCTGTCCGGGCGGGTCTACCCGCTGCCCCGCTGATCTGATGCCCGAGCGACATCTCGTGACCTCGGTGGTCCGGTGATTGGTGCATCAGACGTGACGATGGCGTCCTCGGATCCGTCTGTGCCTGGTGGCCCCGGTCCCCGGGTTCCGATGGTCGTGTTGGGGGGGTGGCTGGGAGCCGGCAAGACGACGCTCGTGAACCGGTTACTACGGGCTACCAATGGCGAACGCATTGCTGTGGTGGTCAACGACATAGGCGAAGTGAATCTGGACGTCGGACTGATCGCAGCCCGTGACGGTGACACCGTGGAACTCGCGAACGGTTGCATCTGCTGCTCGATCGGCGACTCGCTGGCCGTGACCTTGCGGGATCTGGTTCTGGCTGGTCAGTCGTCGAACCGGCAACTGGACCGCCTGGTCGTCGAGGCTAGCGGTGTGGCCGAACCGGATCGGGTGGCCGCCTACGGAGATCGCCGGAGGATCCGGCCTGATGGGATCGTGGTAGCTGTGGACGCCACCGATGTGGTGATCCGAGCCGCTGATCCGGCATGTGGCCCGCTGGTGCTACGCCAGATTCGGGCAGCCGACCTGCTCGTGGTGACGAAGGCCGACCTGGTCCCCGACGGGGGGCTCGGCGCCGTGGCCTGGTGCACCGAACTCGCACCGGACGTGCCCATCGTGATCGCCGATTCGCCGGAAGGGGCGAACCCGGACGGCGCGGACCGCTGGGTCCAATCGGTCTTGGGAAGCCCAGCCCTAGGCGCATCGTCCGTCGGGAGCACCGATAGCACCGGGGAGGACGGCAACCATGGGGATGGCGATTCTTTGGCGGTCGGTCCGGCGTTGGACCTGCCGGTGGAGACCGCCATGTGGCGGGCATCCGGCCCGGTGGACGTTGACCGTCTGGCTGCTTCGCTGGCTTCCCTGGTCAATCAGTTGGGCCCGGCACTGCTGCGGGCCAAGGCGGTGGTCGAGGCCCTGGACGGGACCACGACAGCCATCCATCTGGCGGCAGGCAGGGTGACGATCGAACCGGTTATGGCGTCGGTGCCAGAATCAGCGGCGGGTGTGCTGGTGGCCATCACCACCCCCGGAGTGCTCACCTCCCTCGATCTCACAGCGGTGCTCGATGCCGGGCTGGCCACCAGAGCTGAAGGAGCCGATCGATCCTTCCAGGAGAACAGGACCACACCATGCTGACTCCGCAACTCGTTGTGACATTGATATGTCCCGAGACCGGACGGCCACAACCGACCGCGTTGGATGTCCTGCCCGAACCGGTGACAGCTTCCGAGGCCGGACTGATGGCCGGTTCGCCAGTGCCCGAGGACAAGCGAGTCCATCACGGGAACTGGACGGCGTGGCCCAACACCCGCTGGTCGTTCACCCACATGGACGAGCTACGGGCATCGGCCCGGATCGCTGCCGGTGGCCCGGCCGGAGACCTGCTGCCGGATGCACACACCTCCAGTGGTCAGGAAGGCGCTGAGAACGAAGCTGACGATGAAGTAGGCCTTGTCGACCTCGATGAGTTGACCATGGATGACGGCGACGGCGACAACTGGACGCTCGACGAGATGCTCCACCAAACGTGCACCAACGGGTTCTTGGTGCTGCACCGGGGCCGAGTGGTGGCCGAGCGGTACTTCAACGGTATGGATCGTTCGACCCGCCACATCATGTTTTCGATGACCAAGACGGTGACCGGAGTGCTGGCTATGGCGGCCGTCGAGTCGGGTGCCATGGCAATGGACGACTTGCTGACCGTGCACGTGCCCGAGTTGGCCGACACGGCCTACGCGCCGGTGACCGTGCAACAGGCGTTGGACATGACCGACGGGATCCGGTTCGTCGAGGACTACAGCGACAACAAGTCGGACATCATGCGGTACGCGGTGGCCATGGCATTCACGCCGGTGCCTGGCAACTGGGACGGTCCGTGCGGGATCCACGAGGCGATCATGGGGTTCACCGAGCGGGACCAACTGCCAGGGGAGTCGTTCCTCTACAAGTCGGTGACCACCGACGTGCTGTCGTGGGTAACAGCCCGAGCCACCGGTCGACGGTGGGTGGACGGCGTATCCGAGGAGATCTGGAAGCCGATGGGGGCCGAGGGGGATGCCTCGGTGGTCCTCGATGGCCGTGGGGTCGCCGTCACGTCGGGCGGCATGTCGTGCACTCTGCGCGATCTAGCGCGGTTCGGCCGGATGCTTGCCCGGTCGGGCCGGGTGGGAGAGGGCGTCGACGAGCGCCAGGCGATCCCGGCGGCGGTGGCCAACGACATAGCGGCCGGCGGCACGCCGTATCCGGGGAGCGGAGGCGGATACCCAACCCGCGAGGGTTGGACCTTCCATCGGCACTGTTGGAACCTCCAGCAGCCCATGGGCGCGTTCATGCCTATGGGTGTCCACGGACAGCGAGTGTTTTGCCACCCCGAGAAGGACCTGGTGGTGGCCAAGTTCAGTGCCCACCCGGTGACCGGCAACGTCTACACCGACGTCTCCCATGAGTCGCTCTACCGGGCCATCCTCGACCGTTGCTAGGGAGCCCGACTGGCTAGCAGTTCGTCCTCGTGGGCCACCTTTCGTGGACCAGGTGGCGGGTAGAACAGTGCAGTACGAGGTCACCGGCCGTCAGGTTGTCGGCGGCGAAATCGGCGAGGCGTGTACGTGCGGAACGGATAAACGCCCGAGCGGTTGAACCGCGGTGGGGCCGGAGGTGGAGAGGGTGGCCGTCGCATCCATGGACCCATCACGACGGCGGAGTGTGACAGGGCTTCTAGGAGTGAGGGGCTTCTCGTCAGGCCCGGTACTCAACCACGCCACCGACCACGGTGGCCTGCACCGAGATGTCCCTGATGGACATCGGATCGACCTCGAACGGGTCGGCGTCTAGCACCACCAGGTCGGCCAACTTTCCCACCTCGAGGGTCCCCTTGTCGTACTCCTCCATGTTCACGAAGGCCGCGGCCGACGTGTACCCGGCCACCGCATCGGTGACCCGGGCCCGTTGATCGGGGCCGAGCAACTCGCCATCTCGAGTGACCCGGTTCACGGCCGTCCAGATGGTGAATAGCGGGTCGAGCGGTGTGACCGGCATGTCACAGTGCAGGGCGTGCACGATGCCGTGGGCTGTGAAGCTGGCCAGCGGATCGATGCGGGACCCCCGCTCCGGACCAAGGAACCGGTCACGATGACGGTCACCCCAGTACCAGATGTGGTTGGCGAACACGGAAGCCAGTACTCCGAGACGGGCCATGCGTTCCAGTTGGTCTTCGCGAGCCGTCTGGCAGTGCTCGATCCGGTGGCGGTGGTCGTCTCGGGGATGGGCGTCGAGTGCCGCCTCGATGGCATCCAATGTGTTGTCGATCGCCGCGTCGCCATTGGCGTGGACGGCTACCTGCCAACCCTTGGCATGGGCGTCGGTGACCAGTTCGATGAGCTCGGCGGCCGGGATGACCTCGTAGCCGTTCACGTCGGGCCGGTCGTGGTATCCCTTGCAGAGGCACGCGGTGTACCCCTGAATCGAACCGTCGGAGATGAACTTCATGGCGCCAATGGACAGCCGCTCATCGCCGATGCCGGTGCGGAACGGTAGGTCGCCGGCGGTCCCCCAGATGGGAAACACCCGGGTTCTGACTCGGATCGAGCCGTCCTCGATGCCCTGCTGGTAGGCGGCATACATGTCCGGGGATCCGACCGCAGCATCGGTCATGGTTGTGGTCCCGACCGACAGGCAGTAGTCGGAGATGGCTCGGGCACCGGCGGCCATGTCGGACAAGGTGCCCTGGGGGAAGGTCGCCGCGACGGCGAATCCGGCCGTTTCCTCCATGCAGCCGTTGGGCCGACCTGATGCCTCCCGCTGGAAGACGCCGCCCACCGGATCCTTGACGTCGTCGGTGATGCCGGCCATCTCGAGGGTGCGGTCGTTGGCGTACGAGAGGTGTCCCGAGATGTGCCTGATGAGGATGGGGTGGTCGGTGCTGGCCCGGTTCAGGTCGTCACGCGAGAGGTGTCGGTCGTCGACCATGAGCGAGTCGTCGTATCCCCAGGCCTGGATGGCCTCACCGGACGGAGTGATTGCGGCCCGTTCGGCGAGGGCGGCCACCACGTCATCAATGTTCCGGCAGTCCGGATAGCCGATCTGAGGAGCGGTCATCGTCACCCCGGCGGCAATGGGGTGCATGTGCGTCTCGATGAACCCGGGCAGCACAGTGGCTCCGTCGAGGTCGACTACCTCGGTTTTCGGTCCTATTAGCGGTTCGGCGTCGGCACGGCTGCCTACGGCGATGATGCGACCCCGCCAAGAGGCCAGTGCCTGGGCAGGCGATCCATCAGGCGATGTCGAATCGAGGGTGTGGAAGGTGGCGTTAATGAACAGGCGGTCGGCGATGGGCATGGTTGATACCTACTTCTGCTTCTTAGCCTGGAGGCGCTCCATGTAGGACTCGCGTGACGCGCGGCCCTCAGGGTCGCGTAGTGCGGCGGTAAGACCGTCGGCATCGGACCACGAACGGCCGGTGCCCACCATTTGGTCGGTGACCGCGTTGACGTGCCGCTTGGTAGCCAACACGGCGCCGCGGGGTCGACTGGCCACAGCCTCGGCAAGTTCTTCGACTGCCGCGT
Source organism: Acidimicrobiales bacterium (assembly GCA_030747595.1). NCBI lineage: Bacteria > Bacillati > Actinomycetota > Acidimicrobiia > Acidimicrobiales > Acidimicrobiales bacterium. The sequence goes on from JASLKK010000001.1 coordinate 7,710, forward strand.
CGAGTTCGTCGGCGGGCACGACCCGGTTCAGGAACCCAGCGGCCATGGCTTCTGCGGCGCTGAAGGGACGGCATGTCATAACCAGTTCCTTGGTGAGGGCCGGGCCGATCTCGCGTACCAGGCGGGGAATGCCGCCCCAGGCCAACGGGATGCCCAGGTCGACCTCGGGGATGGAGAACGACACGTCGGCTGTGGCGATACGCAGATCGCATGCCGCGCCGATGACGAGACCCCCGCCCACCACGTGGCCGTGCATGGCGGCGATAAGTACCGGTGAGGTTCGCTCCAGGGCGTCGGCCATGAGGCGCCCGGTGTCGGATGGGACTCGTCCTCCGGCCGGCGACGGTCCGTCGTCGCCGAACACCGTGAGGTCGAATCCCGCGCTGAACGCTCGACCCTCGCCGCGCACCACCACTACCCGCAGGTCGGACTGGTGGTCGAACCACGCCGCGGCGTCGGCCACTTCGGCCATCAGTTCGTTGGAGAGCGCGTTGAGCCGGTCGGGCCGGTTCAACGTGAGGGTGCCCCGTCGGCCGTCGCAGGTGACGGCGATGGTGCGGAAGTCGGGTGGGGAAGTGGTGTCGGCCATGGACCGATCCTGCCTGAGGATCCGGATGTTGCCCTAGTCGGCTGAGGGTTCGGCGGCTTCCGGTCTGTGCTCGGTTGGCGCCAGCTCGACGTGGACCGACAGGGTGTCGCCTTCAGACAGGTGGATGTCGGTGGCCCGGGCGGCCGCGGCGACGTCTCCAAGGGCGGGACGCAGCAAGGCGAGTCGTTCCGGTGTGTCGGTCAGCGTGCAGGCGATGACCGGGGTGGCCAGCGAGCGTTTCTCGGTCGTCTTGTGGCGGCGGATCTCGACCAACGCGGCAGCGGCCACTTCGGCAATCGCTGGGTCCACGGGATTGTTGTCGGCACCGTCGCCGGTGCCCTCGGCGGCGGCCCGCAGTTCATCGGCCGACGGCCAAGACTGGCGGTGGATGGAACCGCCCTGCCACCACGACCAGACCTCCTCGGTCACGAAGGGGAGGAACGGGGCGAACAGGCGAAGCAGTGTCGACAGGGCGAGACGTAGGGCATGGCGGGCCGATTCAGCGCCTGCTTCGTCGCCCTCGTAGGCCCGGTTCTTGACCAACTCGACGTGGTCGTCGGTGAATGTCCAGAACCACGTTTCGGTGCGCTCGAGTGCCCGGGCGTAGTCGAACCCGTCGAAGGCTCGGGTGGCCTCGTCGACCAAGTCGGCCAGTCGCAGGAGCATGGCCCGGTCGAGGGGATGGGTGATGGCTGCCGGGTCGATGGCCAGCGGCGTGTCGCCATCGGCACCGAAGCCCAGCGCGAACCGGCTGGCGTTGAGCACCTTGATGGCCAGCCGTCGACCGATCTTCATCTGGTCGTCGTCGAAGGCCGTGTCGGTACCGGGTCGGCCCTTGGCGGCCCAGTAGCGAACGGCGTCCGACCCGTGCTGGTCGAGCAGGTCAACCGGGGTCACGACGTTTCCCTTGGACTTGGACATCTTCTTGCGGTCCGGGTCGAGAATCCATCCCGACAAGGCGCAGTGGCCCCACGGGGCGGTGTCGGCCTCGAAGTGGGATCGCACGGCCGTCGAGAACAGCCACGTCCGGATTATGTCATGGGCCTGGGGGCGGAGGTCCATGGGGTAGGTGCGGGCGTAGAGGTCGTCGTCCTCTTCCCAGCCGCAGGCGATCTGGGGGGTCAGCGATGAGGTGGCCCATGTGTCCATCACGTCGCTGTCGCCGATGAAGCCATTGGGTTGGCCGCGCTGGGATTCGTCGTAGCCGGGGGCGGCGTCCGATGAGGGATCAATGGGGAGGTCGGCTTCGTCAGGGGTGATGGGGGTGTCGTGGACGGGCTCGCCGTCGGCGTCCAGTTGGTACCAGAGCGGCAGGGGCACGCCGAAGAAGCGTTGGCGGCTGACCAGCCAGTCGCCGTTCAGGCCGTCGATCCAGTTTGTGTAGCGGGTCTGCATGTAGGCGGGGTGCCACTGCATCTGGTCGCCCCGGGCCACGAGCTCGGCCCGCAGGTCGACGTCGCGGCCGCCGTTGCGGATGTACCACTGGCGGCTGGTGACGATCTCGAGCGGCTTGTCGCCCTTCTCGAAGAACTTGACCGGGTGGGTGATGGGTTCGGGCTCGCCGATCAGATCGCCGGCCTCACGGAGGAGTTCGACCATCTCGGCCTGAGCGGAGAAGACCGTCTTGCCGGCCAGGCGGGCGTAGGCGGCCAGTCCGGCGTCGGTCTCGATGCCCGGCGGCGGTTCGGGGTTCACCCGGCCGGCACGGTTGATGATGGCCCGGACGTCAAGGTCGAGCTCGCGCCACCAGGTGACGTCGGTGGTGTCGCCGAACGTACAGATCATGGCGATGCCGGTGCCCTTGTCGGGGTCGGCCAGCTCATGGGCCATGATCGGCACCTCGACGCCGAACACCGGCGTGGTGGCTGTGGTGTCGAACAGCGGCTGGTAGCGCTCGTCGTCGGGGTGGGCCACCAGGGCCACGCAGGCGGCCAACAGCTCGGGGCGGGTGGTGGCGATGTGGAGGTCCCCACTGCCGTCGTGGTTGGTGGTGCCGGTTGGCAGGTGGAAGGCGAGCCGGTGGTAGGCGCCGGGACGTTCGCGGTCCTCGAGTTCAGCCTGGGCGACCGCGGTGCGGTGGGTGACGTCCCAAAGCGACGGTGCCTCGATCTGGTACGCCTCGCCGCGAGCCAGATTGCGTAGGAAGGCCCGTTGGGAGACCCGTTGGCAGCGTTCGTCGATGGTGGCGTAGTGCTGGGTCCAGTCGACGGACAGGCCGAGACGGCGAAACAGGGCCTCGAAGGCCTGCTCGTCTTCGGCGGTGAGGACGTGGCAGAGCTCGATGAAGTTGCGGCGACTGATGTCGATGTCGCCGCGCTTCTTGATGGCCTTGGGGTCGCCGGCATCGTCGGGGGCGGCGAAGTTGGGGTCGTACGGCAGCGCGGGTTCGCAACGGACTCCGAAGTAGTTCTGGACCCGACGCTCGGTCGGCAGGCCGTTGTCATCCCATCCCATCGGGTAGAAAACCTCGCGGCCGGCCATCCGTTGGTAGCGGGCAATGGTGTCGGTGTGCGTGTAGGAGAAGACGTGTCCGACGTGGAGTGATCCGCTGACCGTGGGTGGCGGCGTGTCGATGGAGAAGACGTCGGCGCGGACCTTCGTGCGGTCGAAGTGATAGGTACCCCGCTCTTCCCAGATGGCGTCCCATAGGTCCTCGAGGCCCTCGAGTCCGGGGCGGTCGGGGATGGTGGGGGCGGGCGCGTCGGCCGAGGAGTCGGGGTGGCTCATGACGGCCTGAGGCTACTGGCGAGAGTTCGGGCCGCCGCTAGCGTGCCCGCCGTGAAGCGTCACGATGATGGCCATTCTCCGGGCAGCGGGTCGCGCCCGAAGGCTCCTCGGGGATTCGGTGTGGTGTGGGCCACGGTGGCCATGGACATGGTCGGATTCGGCATCCTGCTGCCGGTTCTACCGTTGTACGCCGAGGATTTCGGCGCGTCACCGGCCACCGCTGCGGCGTTGGTGGCCGTGTTCTCGGCAGCCCAGATGGTGGCCGCTCCGCTCTGGGGTCGATTGTCAGACCGGATCGGCAGGCGGACCGTGCTGGTGGCTGCGCTGGTCGGGTCCTGTCTGGGGAGCTTGGTGACCGGGCTAGCCGGGGCGTTGTGGGTGTTGTTCGCCGGCCGGATCTTGGACGGATTCTCGGGATCGTCGTACGCGGTAGGCCAGGCGGCGGTGGCCGATTTGGCCGAACCTGAAGACCGCCCGAGGCTGCTGGGACTGCTCGCTGCGGCGTTCGGTGTGGGGTTCGTGGCCGGGCCGCTTATCGGATCAATTGCCGCACTGGGCAGTCGGGAGCTCCCGTTCTTCGTGGCGGCTGCCTTGGCTGGAGCCAATGCGATGATGGCGTTGGTGCGCCTTCCCGGCGGTCGACCGGTTGCTTCCGGTACGTCGTCACCGGCGCCGACTCCCAATCGGATCGTCCTCTGGGGGTCAGCCGGGCTGGCGGTTCGTCGCCTCGCTCTGTTGTCGCTGGTCTCGATGATCGGGTTCGCAGGGTTCGAGGCGACGTTCGCCCTGCTGGTGGAACGACGCTTCGAAGCGGTTGGTGATCCGACGGTGTATGGGTTGTTTGCGACGATCGGCGTGCTGATGGTCCTGGTCCAGACCCGTGTGGTTGGACCAGTCAACGCCCGGATGGGGAGCCGTCCGGCGCTGCGTGCCGCGTTGGTGTCGGTGGCCACCGGAATGGCGGTGCTCTCGTTCGGCGGTGGGTGGGCCGGGCTGGCCGTGGCTCTCGTGCTGCTGGTGGTGGGCCAAGGGGTCTTCGGCCCGACGCTGTCCAACGCCACGGTCGAGACGGTGGGTAATGGTGCTCGCGGGACGGCCCTAGGCCTGCAACAGGGGGCGGGGGCGCTGGGTCGAATCATCGGCCCGCTGCTGGCTGGGGTGCTGATGGATCAGATAGGGGTGGGGGCGCCTTACCTGGTGGCCGCCGCACTGGCCATGGTGTCCATCGCCCTCGTTCCCGTATCTCAGGTGCCGGTTGCCGAAGATCAGGTTTGAGGTCTGTACTGGCGCTACAAGTTACCAATGGGTAACCTGCTGGCGTCCGCCCGCTAGCCATCCGGCCGTGGAGCCACTGACATCGGGAGCAACACCTTGAACGAGTTCAGCCTCACCCTGACTGACGAGCAGGAGCAGTTGCGCGACTGGATCCACCAGTTCTGCGTGGACGTGGTCCGACCGAACGCCGAGGAGTGGGACGAGCGCGAAGAGTTCCCGTGGCCCATCGTGCAGGAGGCGGCGAAGATCGGCCTGTACGGCTGGGACTTTCTGGCCCAGGGAATGATCGGCGACAAGACCGGCCTGACCATGCCGGTGGCCATCGAGGAACTCTTCTGGGGCGATGCCGGTATCGGCATGGCCATCATGGGTTCCGGCTTGGCCGCTGCGGGAATTGCCGCATCGGGCACGCAGGAACAGGTCATGGAATGGGTACCGCAGTGCTACGGGACCCCGGATGATGTGCGTCTCGGGGCGTTTTGCGCCAGCGAGCCGGATGCCGGATCAGACGTCGGCGGCTACCGCAGTCGGGCCGTCTACGACGAGGGGACCGATGAGTGGGTGCTGAACGGCACCAAGGCGTGGATCACCAATGGCGGGATCGCCGACATCCACGTGGTGGTCGGCGTGGTCGACTCGGAGCTCGGATCGAAGGGGCACGCCTCGTTCATCGTGCCGCCCGGGACGGCGGGCCTCAGTCAGGGCCAGAAGTACAAGAAGCACGGGATCAAGGCCAGTCACACCGCCGAGGTGGTGCTCGACGACGTGCGGGTGCCGGGCCGGTGCCTGCTGGGCGGCAAGGAGAAGCTCGACGAGCGCCTGGCTCGGGTGCGTCGTGGCGAGAAGGGCAACGCCCAGGCAGCCATGCAGACATTTGAGGCGACCCGTCCGGCGGTGGGTGCTCAGGCGCTCGGTGTCGCCCGGGCTGCTTACGAGTACTCGCTGGAATACGCCAAGGAGCGCCACGCGTTCGGTCGGCCGATCATCGCGAACCAGGGGATCGCCTTCATGCTGGCTGACATGGCCACCGAGATTGATGCCAGCCGGCTGCTGGTGTGGCGGGCCGCGTGGTTGGGCAAAAACGGTTCGTTCAAGAACGCTGAAGGTTCGATGGCGAAGTTGAAGGCGGCCCGGACGGCGACGTGGGTGACCGAGCGGGCTATCCAGATCCTCGGCGGGTACGGCTACACCCGGGAGTACCCGGTGGAGCGGTGGCATCGGGATGCGAAGATTCATGACATCTTCGAGGGCACGGAGCAGATCCAACAGCTGGTGATCAGCCGGGCCATCTCCGGCATGCGCATCGAGTAGCTGTCGGTATCGGGATGCCGGTACCGGTAGATCCGCCGGGTGGAACACCATGGCGCGGGCCAGCCTCAGGCTGATTTAGACCAGCCCAGCGGGAAGCGGTCATCGTCGGCGGGGTACTCGCCGGGGACGGAGGTGGTGTCGGCCTGGGTGACCGTCGGATCGCACCCCGGGTGCGGGTGCCAGACGGCGTCGTCGCCTAGCCACCGGGTGGACAACGCGACCCGCCGACCGGCTCCGGCGTTACCGGGTGAACCGTGGACGATCCACGATGAGAACACGATGGCGTCACCCGGCTCCACGTCGAAGCCCATGATGTCGTATCCGTCCCGGTCGGACTCGATGTCGGGCATTGGCTCGCCGTCGAAGTCGTCGGTCCATCCGGCGGTCCCGTCAAACGACTCGGGGGCGAAGTACTTCTCCCAGCGGTGCGAACCCCGAACGAACTCCAGTGAACTCTCCTCGACGGTGGACGCCGAACAGGCCACCCACACCGAGCAGATCGACTGACCGAGGAACGGCCAGTATGGGATGTCCTGGTGCCATGGGGTGGGCGACTCGGTCCTCGGTTCCTTGACCAGCAGATGGTCGAAGTAGAGGCGAGCCGATGACGACCCCATGCAGGTAGCGGCCAACTCGGCTACCCCCGACTCGAAGGCAAATCGATTCACCACCGGTTCGTCACGCCACAGGTAGCGCGACGTGAAAAGCCGACCGGGGACCGGGTCGTCGGCCGTGTCGGTCACCCACGGACCGGGATGTGCCAGCTCGCGGTCGGCCAGGGCGAGGACCTCGTCGATCAGGTCGGTGTCCACGGCACCCGGCACGTGGACCACCCCATCGGCGGCGAAGGCCTCGACCTGGGCTGTGGTGAACCTGTCGGCTCCGTGGGTGGTCATGGCCGCACCGTACGACAGGTGCCGGGTCGGTGGCCCTTACCGGTCCCCACCCCGGACCAATAGCCTTGGGTTATGACCGATGCCGTGTATCCAACCGAACCCACCCTCGAGGCCGCTGCCTGGTGGACCCGCGGCAAGGCCGCCATTATTGATGCACTGATCTTCTTCGCAGCCTTGATCGCTCCGATGGTCCTGACCACCATCGGATTCGTCGTGGCGTGGGATGAAAACCGGGACGACTTTGACTTCACTGCGGCCTCGGTGCTCATGGTCATCCTCGGCCTGGGATTGGCGGCTGCCGTGGTCGTTTGGGGTGGTTGGCTGTTCGGCTACCGGCAGGGCATTACTGGGCTCACGCCGGGCAAGCGTCGTCTGCGGATCCACCTCGTTGACGCCGACACCGACAAGGTGCCCGGCGGGGCCAAGGGAGTGGGGCGCTGGCTGGTGCCCCTCCTCATCGGTTTCGTCCAGGGCTTCGGCACCGTGATCCAGCTCATCGACATCCTGTGGCCGCTGTGGGACTCGAAAAATCAACGCCTCATCGACAAGGTGCTCAAGACCAGAGTGGTGGTCGGGCAGCCGTCCGACGGGACCGACGACGGGCCAGCGCCTCCGGTCAGCCCCATCAGCTGACGCAGTCGCCCGCTGGGAGGCGGGCAGGAGGAGAGTCCTAACCTCCGGCCATGCCACGACTGCGGAGGGTCCGACGGGCCGATCTCCATCCGGGCGCCCAGCCTGTGTTCCAGATGCTCTTCGGCGACCGCGACCCGATCGACGAGCCCGGGACGCCGACCGGTACTCCCGGAGACTGGTGGTCCACCTTCGCCCTTGTGCCAGACGTGTTTGACCACGCCCTGGAGGGCATCGCCCTGTATCGGAGCCCTGAGCGCCTCCTCGACCCGAAGCTACGTGAGCTTGGTCAGACACGGGTCGGATGGTGCGTGGGCAGCCGGTTCGTCTATTCACAGCACCGCAAGGCGTGCCGCACCGTTGGCCTGACCGACGAGCAGATTGACGCCATCGAGGCGTGGGAGACCGCCGAATGCTTCGACGGTGCCGAACGGGCCGTCTTGGCCTATACCGATGCCCTGTCGATCCAGCACGGGCGGGTACCGGACGGCGTGTTCGACGCTCTTCAGGCCCATCTCACCGACGAGGAGATCCTTGAGCTGACCTACATCGTGGGGACGTACGCCATGCACGGGGCCATGAGCCGGGCGTTGCGCCTCGAGTACGACAATGACCCGCCGGTGCTCGTCGAGGAGCCCGGTGACGAGGAGAGTCTCAGCGACGAGCACACCCGTCGGGAGTTTCGACGGGCTCTGCGGCTCGTCGGCGAGGAACCCGGCGACGGCTGAGCCACCGGTTCTCGCCCCCCGTCGGTGGAGCGTTTACCCCGAACTCAACCGTTCACCGAGAACGACGAGTTCGGGTTGATTTCCCGGTTTCGTCGGTAAAAGCCCATGTCCATCTCGAGTCCGGTGTACACACCGGCGACCACCAGCGGATCGGCATCGTGGTCGTGGCCACCCTCGACCGCCTCGATCAGCTCGGCCATGCAGTACGCGGCCACCGGGGCGTTCTTGAACTGGTTGCCGCTTGAGCCGATCGCCACATAGAAGCCGTCCAGATCGGTCCGGTCGTAGATGGGAATCCAATCGTCGGACACGTCGTACAGGTCGACGATGCCCTTCTTCTCTGACGGCACACCCAACTCGGGCATACGGCGGGCCAGGCGAAGCACCTGAGCGTTCCACTGCTCGTCAGACACCACGGTGTCGTAGTCGTCCGGATCGTCGATCCAGACCTGCGGGTCACACGCAGGGTCCTCAGAGCCGATCAGGATGTTGTTGCCCGACTCGGGTCGGACGTAGATGGCCAGATCTGAATCCGACGAGTGCAGGCCATCGACCTCGAAGTCGATGCCCTCGGGTGAGGGCACGTGGTGGACCTCGTGGCGCAGCGCCTTCGTCTTGATGTTCATCGAGTCATACACGCCAGCCATCTTGTTGATGACGAAGGAGTGTGGGCCGGCCACGTTGACCACCACCGGGGCGTCGACCTCGGTGCCGTTGGACAGCGTGATGCCAGCCACCCGACCGTCGAAGCGGCGAACGTCGACCACCTCGGTATTGAAGCGGAACTCGCCACCCTTGGCCTCCGCGGCCCGCTGCAGGTTGTGGCTGGCCAGCTGCGGGTCGGACACGTAGCCCGAATCCGGGGTGTACAGCGCCCCTACCAGCTTCCCCTCCGGCTCGGCCCAGAAGCGGTCGTCCTCGGGGCGGCACGGCTCACCGTGAGTGCCGTGCTCGTAGAACGGGTACCGCTCCCGGAGCTCCTCGTTGGTGAGGACCTCGTAGGGCACGCCGACCTGGTCGAACAGAGGTAGGACCTTCTCGTGGTGGCCGCCTTCCAGCATGAACAGCACGGTGCCGCACTGCATGTAAACGGCGTGGCCGCGCTCGTCCTCGCTCTCGAGATAGTTCGACCAGTCCTTCCAGTAGGAGAAACCCTCGTAGGCCATGGCTACCCCGTCGAAGGTGGAGTAGTGGGCACGCACGATGGCACAGGAGTTGCTGGTCGAGCCGTAGCCCGAGGCGGGCAACTTGTCGACGTTGAGGGTCTTCCAACCCTTCTTGGCCAACTCGAAGGCCAAGGCGGAACCGATCACCCCGGCGCCGACGATGATCGCGTCGTAGGACAGCTGTTCTGAGTCGCTCATTGCTTCTGCTCCGGAAATCAGGTGCGGCTGTGTCGCCCAGTGACGGCGTTGCCGCTCGATGGCCGGACGCTAGATGGATCTGGCGGCCAACGGAAGGGCTGTCAGTCCTTCAATTCGTCGCTTCTGCTCCGATTGCGTTCGGCCTCTTCATGGGCGGGGAGGGCCCGGCCGAACAGTTGTCTCGTCCGCTCGAGGCGGCCAATCACGTCCGGCTTCTCGGTGTATGCGAGCACTGCGGTGTGCCGAGCCGGTGAGTTGTCGGCCACCTTGGTCACGCGGTGGAGGGAGAATCGGCCGCGGAAGATCTGGAGGTCGCCCGGTCGGATTTGCAACGTTCGGACCGTCGTCAGGTCCTCGTTCTGGCAGGAACGGACACCGTCGAAGTTCTCGTCTCCGGCCGTCCGGATGTTGGGCGAGTACTGGAACAATCCGCCCTCGGAGGCCTCGTCCACGAGGATGGTTACCGCGAAGTCGTTGGTGTCGTAGTGCCAGGCGAACTGCTGGCCGGGGTCCAAGACATTGATGGTCAGGCCGGCCAGCGGATCTGCGTAGCAGTAGACCTCCGGGAGGTCCAGACAGTCGGCGATAAAGGCCAGCAGCGGTGGCCACTGGTAGACGGCGTCGATAGCGCTCGTGGCAGCGAAGGCATCACGGGGGATGAACCCACCCGACCGCTCGGCGAACGTGTTGATGGCGTGGTCCTTGGGTAGCGATGAGTCACCCTCGGAAAAATATGGGTTGATGTGGATCTTCGACTCGTGAAGGAACGGTCGGATCCCGAGGATCTCGGAGCTCATAACGGGCAACGCCTTGCCGTGGAGCAACTGGGGGATCACCGCACAGCCGTCATCGTCGAGTTTGGCCCGAGTCTCGGCGACCAGCGCGGCGTATCGGGGGGAGTCGGGACGGTCAACGGGATGCCGGTCGAGGTTGATCAGTTCAGCGACGGGAATCGGGCATGGGTGCTGCGGCTGGGCGGAGAGGGTCATGGGTGGCCTCCTACTGCTCCCACGGTGGCGTCCAGTCGCCGTCGAGGCGGAACGACAGGCTGGTCTCGTCCTCAATGCGGCGGGCCACGTGGAGTTCACCGACGTCCGGCCCGTAGCGGTCGGCGGCCCGGGCGAAGGTGGCGGCTGCCGCTTCGGTCATCGGGAGGTCGGTGCTCAGTGCGGCCGAAAGTTCACCGATGAGTCCGAGGTCCTTGTTGCAGAGGCCGAGAGTGAACGACGGGTCGTAGTGGCCGGCGAAGATCGACGGGGCGTCGTGGCGAGCCACGAATGAGTCACCAACACTGTCGGTGATGGCGTCCCACAGGACCGACAGTTCGACCCCGTTGTCCATACCGAGGGCGAACCCCTCGCCAATGGCCGCCGCGGCGATAAACCACAGCTGGTTGGTCACCAACTTCACCACGTTGCCGGTGCCCAGTGGGCCGCAGGCGATGACCCGCCCGAGATGCTCGAGGATGGGTGTGGCCCGGGCGACGATCGTGTCGTCGCCACCGATGAACAAAGTGAGCCGGCCATTTCGGGCTCCGTCGACTGCGCCGGTGAGTGGTGAGTCGGCCACCGTGACCCCGGCGGGCGCAGCATCGGCCAGGCGTTGGACCAGCTCACGGCGATTGGTGGTCAGGTCGACCCAGCACGAGCCGGGACGAAGCGCAGCTAGCGCGCCGGCTCCCTCCATGACGGCCTCGACGTGGTCGGGGCGGGGCAGCGAGGTGAGGAGCACGTCGCAGGTGGCGGCCACCTCGGCCGCGCTGGATGCGGGGGTGGCTCCGGCGGTGGCCACCTCGGTAAGTGCCTCGTCGACCAGGTCGTAGGCGACAATGTGGTATCCGGCCTCCAGCAGTCGATGGCACATAGGTCGACCCATGTTGCCCAGACCGATGAAGCCGACCGTTTCTGGTGTGGCGGTCTCGGACACGGGTTTCTCCTTAGGACAGGTCGGTGGTCGTCATGGCGTCCAGTCTCGTCCTCTACTCAACCGATAGAGGAAGCGGGACCAGCGAACGAAACGGCCACTTGGTCGGCGATTAGTGCGCCGATCTCCAGGGACGCGGTAGCTGCAGGTGAGGGGGCGTTCAGCACGTGTAGCGACCGGTCTCCGTCGACCAACGCAAAGTCGTCGAGGAGGGAGCCACGGCGGTCCACGGCTTGGGCACGCACCCCGGCTGGCGCCCGTCGGAGGTCAGCCCTGTCGAGGTCGGGTACGAGCCGTCGGGCGGCGGACACGAACCGTCGGCGACTGAGTGACCGGAGCAACTCTTCGAGTCCGGGCCGCCAGTAGCGGCCGATGAGGCGGGTCGTGCCCGGCCAGGCCACCGCGCCGAGCAGGTCGCGAATCGAGGCATCGGACCACCGGTAGCCCTCGCGGGCCATGGCAAGCACGGCATTGGGACCGGCGTGCACGTGGTCGTCGAGCCCCCGGGTGAGGTGTACCCCGAGGAACGGGAAGCGGGGGTCGGGAACGGGATAGACGAGGCCCCGAACCAGGTCGGCTGACGGTCCGGTTACGTCGAGGTACTCGCCACGGAACGGGAGGATCCGGGCGTCAGGGCGTTGCCCGGCGGCCCTGGCCACCCGGTCGGCGTGTAGTCCGGCGCAGCCCACGAGGAACCGGGCATTGAGCGGTAGCCCGTCGGTTTCGATCCTCCAGCCGGTGGCCGTGGAGGTGGCGCGTCCGGCCCGAACCCCGGTACGGATCTCGCCACCAGCGGCGCTGACCCGTCGGGCCAGGGCAGTAGCCACACCGGTGAAGTCGGCCCGCCCCGTAGCCGCCACATGAAAGGCCGCGATCGCTGCTACGTGGGGCTCGTGCTCGTGTGCCTGTTCAGCGGTCAGGTCAGTGATGGTCACACCGTTGGCCCGGGCCCGCTCCGCCAACGCGGTCAGGCGGGGCACCTCGTCGTTGGAGGTGGCCACCACCAGTTTCCCGCACCGGTCGTGGGCCACGTTGTGCTCGGCGCAGAACTCGACCATCCGTGCCCCGCCCCGTGTGGCCAACTCGGCCTTGAGTGATCCCGGGGCGTAGTAGAGGCCCGCGTGGATGACGCCGCTGTTGCGACCGGTCTGGTGGGTGGCGACCACGTCCTCCTTCTCGAGGACGACGATCGACGTGCCGGGCAGACGGGCCTGAAGGGCGTCGGCGGTGGCCAGTCCGAGGATCCCGCCGCCGATTACCACCACATCCACCGTGACGCCGGCGCGGGTTCTCCTCATGGGTCGGACGCTAGCCCCGGTCGAAAATGGAAGACCCCGGCGCCAGATCACCACATTCGTGGGGCGTTCGATGCCGGGTTGTCTCGACGGTCGGTCGCTCCAGGGGGGCGACCGCAGTGTGGAGGTCCTACCGGGCAGCGAGGGCGATCAGCGGCTCGATGTACTCGAGGTCGAACGTCTCTGCAACGGCTCGATCGGTCACCTTGCCAGCGCACACGTTGAGGCCGTTCATGAGGTGCGGGTCGGCCTTGAGTGCGGCGTCGGTTCCCTTGTCGGCCAGCGCCAGGGTGAACGGCAGGGTGGCGTTGGAGAGTGCCTGGGTCGAGGTGCGTGACACCGCACCCGGCATGTTGGCCACGCAGTAGTGGACGACCCCGTCGACCACGTACGTCGGGTCGGTGTGGGTGGTGGCCTTGGTGGTCTCAAAGCAGCCGCCCTGATCGACGGCCACGTCGACGATGACCGAGCCGGGCCGCATGCGCCCGAGCATGTCGCGGGTGACCAGATGGGGGGCTCGGGCACCCTTGACCAGCACGGCACCGATGACGAGGTCGGCGTCGAACACCGAGGCGTCCAGTTCGGCCTTGGTGGAGTACACGGTCTTGACCCGGCCAGCGAAACGCTTGGCTAGCCCATCGAGAACGACGGGGTTGCGGTCCAGCACGGTGACCTCGGCGCCCAGGCCGACGGCCATCTCGGCGGCGTTCTCGCCGACCACACCACCGCCGATGACCACGACCTTGCTGGGGCGCACGCCGGGCACACCGCCCAGCAGTAGCCCGGCACCGCCCTGGGTGGCCTCGAGCGCGTGGGCGCCGGCCTGGATGGACATGCGACCGGCAATGGCCGACATGGGGGCCAACAGGGGCAGGCGGCCGGCATCGTCGGTCACCGTCTCATAGGCGATGCAGGTGGCTCCACTGGCTAGCAGGTCGTCGGTCTGGGGGCGATCGGCTGCCAGGTGGAGATAGGTGAAGAGGGTGTGGTGAGGCTGCAGGCGGGCCCGCTCGGCGGCGAGGGGCTCTTTGACTTTGACGATCATCTCCGAATCGGCGAAGACGTCGTCGGGGGTCCCGGTGATGACCGCGCCGGCCTCCTTGTAGGCGCCGTCGTTGAAGCCGGCGCCGTCGCCGGCACCGGTCTCGATGGAGACCTTGTGGCCTCGGTTCACCAGTTCACCGGCGGTGGCCGGGGTGAGCCCAACCCGCCGCTCGGCCGTCTTGATCTCTCTGGGGACTCCGATCTCCATGGTGCGCTCCTGTGATTGGTTCTGGTGGTCGTTCCGGTGGCTGCCGGGCGTTCGGTGGACAGCAATCCGCTTTCCGATGGGGTAACGGTAGGGATCGGGCCACGCTGTTTGATTGTGGAGTTCGGCGTAAAAAGGGCATGAGACACAATTTGATTGCGTTGAAATAGGATTAGAGGCATGTCAGATGCACTGTCGGTCATGGATGCCGTGGATCGTGCCATTCTAGGTCTACTCCAGAAGGATGGCCGGATAGCCAACGTGGACCTGTCTGAGGCCGTTCACCTCTCTCCGTCAGCCTGCCTGCGGCGGGTCCGGCGTCTGGAGGAAGTCGGCCTGATCGACCGGTACGTGGCTCTCGTTGATCCGTCGGCTGTGGGCCTGGGAACCGACGTGTTCGTGGAGATCACGCTCACGGGTCAGGACGAAACCACCCTCGAAGCGTTCGAACAAGCGGTTACCCGCCGGCCGGAGATCCTGAGCTGCCACCTGATGGCCGGCGACTTCGACTATCTGGTCCACGTGGTGGTTCACGACGTGGCCGACTACGAGGTGCTCCACCGAACCCACCTCGCCCAGTTGCCGGGGGTGGCCCGGATGGTGTCGAGTTTCGCTCTCCGTCCGATCTGCGCCCGGACCGCGTATCCGCTCTAGGCCGGGCCCGGGGGCTGGGTGCCAGCCTGGCTGATGCCATCGATGAGTAGGTCGATGAGAAAGGCAAAGTCTGCGTCGTGGTCGCCGCGTCCCATGTTGTCGGCGTTCTCGAGACGGGAGAATCCGTCCAAGGCCGACCGGAGCGAGCGCCCGGCCTGAATGGCTGACGTTTCGTCGATGCCGAAGCCCCGGATCACGGCCTGAACGGCGCCGAGGGCCAGGCGGGCACCGGCCCGACGTTCGTCGTCATCGGCGGCGATGGGGAGCAGCGTCATCTCGTAGCGCCCGGGGAACCCGGTGGCCCACCTTCGGTAGGCGTCAGCAAACGACCGGACGGCGTCGGGGCCACTGCGACCGAGCACCGAATCGCGTAATACCTCTCCGAACTCGACGGTCGTCGTATGGGCGAGATCGCGTTTGAGGCCGGCCAGCCCGTCGACGTGGGCGTACAACGACGGAGGGCGCACATCGAGTCGTTCGGCTACGGCGGCAAGGCTCACCGCGTCGATGCCGGCGTGGTCGAGGACGGCCAGACCGGCAGTGACCACGTCATCGCGTCCAAGCCCCCGCTTGCGTGCCATGCACTAACGATAGCCGGGGTTGCATGATCATAGGCAAATGTCTACGATGCATAGTCATGAGCACCAACTACACCCTGATCTCGTCGGACTGCCACGCCGGCGGCAACATGAAGGCCTACGAGGAGTACCTCTCCCCGTCGTACCGTGAGGCGTTTGCCGAGTGGCGGGGTGCCTATCGGAACCCGTTCCGCGACCTGCAGGACGACGGACGGTCGCGCAACTGGGATGACGATCGGCGCAATGGCGATCTCGATGCCGAGGGTGTGGCCGCCGAGATCGTTTTCCCCAACACCGTGCCGCCGTTCTTCCCGACCGGAGCGCTCATCACCTACCCGGCCACCGACCGGGACGAGTACGAGCGGCGCCTGGAGGGCATCCGGACTCACAATCGCTGGTTGGCCGACTTCTGCGCCGCCCACCCGGAGCGTCGCTGCGGGCTGCCCCAGGTGTTTCTTAACGACCTCGACGACACCATTGCCGACCTCGAGCTGGCGGCTGCCAACGGCCACTCCAGCTTCATGCTCCCAGCGGTGCCGCCGGATTCGGGTATGCCCGGGCTCTACCACCCGGTGTACGACCGTGTGTGGGCGGCGTGTCGCGACCTCGACCTGACCATCACCCAGCACGGTGGATCGGGCAACCCCAGCTACGGCGATGCCCCGGCAGCCAGCCTCATGTTCCTGTTGGAGGTGCCGTTCTTCGCCCACCGAAACCTGTCGCACCTGATCATGTCGGGCGTCTTCGACCGGTTCCCCGAACTCCGCTATGTGATGACCGAACAGGGTGTGGGTTGGGTGATCGAGGACCTACGAAGGATGGACGGCTACCACGCCCAGATGGCGTCAGGCCGGGTCGGCGAGTTGGGCTTCCCGGCCGAACTGGTACTACCCGACAAGCCGAGCGACTATTTCGCACGCAACGTCTGGATCGGGGCCAGCTTCCCCAGTCCGTCAGAGGCCTCGGCGATGAAGAAGGTCGGCGTCGACCGGATGATGTGGGGAAGCGATTACCCACACAACGAGAGCACCTTCCCCTACAACCGGCTGCACCTGCGTCGGTCGTTCAGCGACTGGGACGAGGCCGACCTGCGGAAGGTCTTTGCCGAGAACGCATCGAAGGTCTACCGGATCGACATGGATGCCCTGGCCCCGTTGGCCGATCGCATCGGCCCGTCGGTCGAGGAGGTGGCCACGGCGCTTGACGAGGTGCCCCGCGACGCCTTCAGCCCCGCCTTCACCCGTTCCTGATTCCGATCCCCTGTCCGGGCTACCGGTGCCCCGCCGGAGATTGAGCAATCAGGCGGTGATGCCGAAGCGTTGGAGGCCAAATGCCTCGATCGCGTTGCCCCGCATCAGTTTGTAGATCTCGCCGTCATCGAGCCCCGCTCTGGCACAGATTTTCGTCGCCACGTCCAGGGTATGGGGGTAGGTCGTGTCGGCGTGGGGGAAGTCGACCTCGAAGCAGATCTGGTCCATGCCGATGACGTCCCGGTTCTTGAGGCCCGTCTCGTCGTCGAAGATGCAGCCCCAGATGTGTCCCGGGATGTACGTACTGGGCGGCTCGGGAAGGTCGATGCCGAAGCTCGCGTCGCCCCGTTCCTCCCAGATCTTGTCCATGCGCTCGATGACGTAGGGCATCCAGCCCACCTGGCCCTCGGCGTAGGCGATCTTCAACTTGGGGAACCGGACGAAGGTGCCCGAAAGGATGTAGTCGCACATCGAACCCATGGCGTTAGCGAATGTGATGGTCGAGGACACTGCGAACGGGGCGTCCGGCGAGGTCGTCGGCATCTTGGAGCTCGACCCGATGTGCATGTTGACAATGGTGTCGGTCTCCTCACAGGCGAGGAGGAAGGGGTCCCAGAAGCGGTCCTTGTCATGGATAGACGGGAGACCAAGCGGGTGCGGGTTCTCCGAGAAGGCCACGGCGAACGAGCCCTTCTCGGCGCAGCGGTACACCTCGGCGGCTGCGGCGATGGGGTCCCAGAGGGGGATGAGGGTGAGCGGGATGAGTCGGCCGTTGCCGTCGCCGGCGCACCACTCGTCGATCATCCAGTCGTTGTACGCCTGGACGCAGAGCAGGGCGAGTTCCTTGTCCTCGCGCTCCAGGAAGGCCTGGCCGCAGAACCGAGGTAGCACATTGGGGAAACAGATCGATACGTCGACATGGTTCTCGTCCATGGCGATCAGGCGGTCGGCCTGCTTCCAGCCCGCGGGGTGGATCTCGTCGAAGGTGACGGGGACGATGTCGAGTTCGTCAAATCCGGCGGCTGCTGAGAGCTTGGGGAACGGGTAGACGAGGTCGTCGTACATCCACCAGTCGCACATCTGACCGCCCTCAACGCCCTTTTCGTAGGAGAAGACGCCGCCCTCGAAGTTGAACACGGCGGTGTCGCGCTCGACCCGGGGGCCGCGATCGCTGTACTTCGCCGGCAGACGTGATGTCCAGAGGTCGGGGGGTTCGACCACGTGGTCGTCGACCGAGATGATGCGGGGGATGGTCGTCATGGAGACTCCTGAGACGTTTCTGACGGTCCGTCAGATTTGACTACACCATAGCGTCGCCCCCTCCCCACCGTCGGGCTGTGGCAAACGAGACGAGAACAGGGTGACCGACAAGCACCATGCTGGTCAGTGTGTCGGCTGGAACCAGCCGGGTGTCACCGCTCGGCTGATGGGGATCCTTGACGAGGCCTGGGCTGAGATGTGAGACATCGAGCAGTTGGTGTTCTGGGGTCGCCTCGACGACCGACCGGTTCCCGGAGGCCAGTTGCCGGCGATGGGTTGCGGGAGGCTGCTTACACGAGGCTGGTGAGCAGGGCCCGGGTGCGGGCGGACTCGTCGGGGTTGGTCCCGAACTCAAGGGCTGAAAAGTCGGTGACCCCGGCGTCGGCCAACGCTGATAGGCGGGCTGCTACTTGCTCCTCGTTGCCGATGACCGCCACGTCACCCGGCCCGGCCGCGCCTTCACGGTCGAGCATGGCCCGGTACGACGGCAGGAGGCCGTAGATCTCGAACACGGCGTTCGCAGCGGCCCGTGCCGCATCGACGTCACTGGTCACGCAGGTAGGCAAGCTGCAGATGATGCGAGGTGCCGATCGGCCGGCGGTATCGGCGGCCTCGTTCAGGCGCGGGGCAATGTGGTTGGCCACCGTCCGTTCGCCGACCATCCAGAGAATCGAACCGTCGGTACGGCGCCCGGTAACTCGGAGGGCCTGTTCACCGAGAGCGGCCACCATCACCGATGGTGGCCGGTCGGCGGGGCGACCGGTCGCGATGTGGGCGGTGAACGCCTCACCGTCGTAGTCGACCGATCCGCTCTCCAGTAGTGGCTGGAGTACCTCCAGGTAGTCGATGAGGTGGCGGATCGGCTTCTCGAACGAGAGGCCAAGCATGTCCTCGATCACCGGGCGGTGCGAGAGGCCGATGCCCAGCACCAGCGGACGATCGCCAAGGGCCGCCGCCGTGGTCAAAGCCTGACCGGCGAGCGCTGTCGGATGCCGGGGAAAGGTCGGGATGACGGCGGTGCCGAACTCCATGCCGGGGGCGACGTCGGCCAGTGCGGTGAACGCCGTGAGGGCGTCGATCAGCCCCGTCTGGGCCAGCCACCACCCGGAGAAGCCATCCTCAGCGGCCTGGACAGCGTGAGCGCGGAGTCGACCGAGGTCGGTGTGCTGTAGTTCGGCTGAAGCATTGATGGCGATACGCATGTGGGTTCTCTCTCCTGGGCTAAGGCCCGGTTGTTTCAGACTGGCTTGGATCAGACGGCTTCAGCGCGAGCCTTCACGTCGTCGGCGAAGCGGGTTAGGAACGATTCCGCATGGGCCAGGAAGGTGTCCGACGCGCCGTCTGCTAGGGGATCCACCACGATCGACCAAGCCATGAGGCAGCGGTCGCCCTGATCGGTGAATGCCGTGGTTCCCTGATAGAGGGCCACCGGGGCGCCAGAGAGTTCGTACACCCGGCGCCACGGTGGCTCAAAGGAGATGACCTCTTCGGAGAGGTCCAGATCGCCGAGCGTGAACTCGAAGCGGGCACCCAGACCGTGGGGTTCGGGGCTGCCGTCCTCTACCGGGCCTCCGGTCGCCTCACTGATCAGGGCGCAGGCCGCGTCGAAGGCAACCGCCCGGGGAGCGGCGATTCCCCGCTCGGCCACGAACGTCGTGTACTGCTTCTTCGGGTGGGGGTCCCCGCCGATCTCACCGTCGACCAGGTCACGGTCCGAATCTTGGTTGTGCACCGACTGGACCGTACTGTGCGCCGATGGCGGGACCAGCAACGACCGGACCAGAGGCGGGTGACCGGCTGGCCACCCCACGATTCCTCGTGTTGTGCCTGGCGTCGTTCGGCTACTTCACCGCACTGGGCAGTACTTGGCCGGTCGTTCCGGCCTTCGTGGAACACGACCTCGGGGGAGGCGGCGTGGCCGTCGGCCTGTCGGTGGGGGCATTCGGCTTTTCCGCAGCGTTGCTGCGGCCCCTCATTGGGCCGCTGGGCGATCGACGAGGCCGCCGATTCCTCCTACTTTTGGGTTCAGTCGGGGTCTCGACCTCGTTGTTGCTACTGGTGCCCGCCACCTCGGTGACCATGGTGGTGGCCGCCCGACTGGTGCTGGGCATGGGCGAGGCTGCCTTCTTCATCGGCATCTCGTCGGCCATTCAGGACCTCTCGCCGCCCGATCGCCGGGGCGAAGCCACTAGCTACTTCACCGTCACCCTCTACACCGGCCTGGCCCTTGGTCCGGCCCTCGGCGAGTGGCTAATGGACAACGGTGGGCCGGACCGGGCGTTCGTGGTGGCCGCCGTGTTGGGAGTGGTGCCGGTCCTGCTAGCCCGAGCTGCACCGGGCCGACCGCTTGACCCGCCCGACGTGCCGCTGTTCCGGTGGCGGCTCCACCCGGCGGCCATCCGTCCCGGGGTGATGCTGTTCGTCGGCCTGCTGGCCTACTCGGGCTTCCTGGCTTTTATGGCCCTGCACGCCGCTGACGTGGGCGTCGCTTCGTCAGGCACGGTGTTCGCGGCATTCGCGGGGCTCGTGGTGGCAGTCCGACTGTTCGGAGCGAAGATCCCCGACCGGTTGGGATCGTTGGCCACCACCCGGCTGTCCATGGGATTTACGGCGGCCGGGATGTTGGTCCTTGGCCTGTGGACCCAACCAGCGGGCGTCTACGCCGGAGCGATGGTCATGGCCCTCGGACAGTGCTTCCTGTTTCCAGCCCTCTTCGTACTGGTGGTGGACCGTGCACCTGACGTCGAACGCAGCCATGCCATCGGGTCGTTCAGCATCGCGTTCGACCTGGCTATCGCAGTGGGTGGCTTCCTGGTGGGGGCCGTGGTGGCGCTCACCGACCGACCCGGTGGCTTCCTGTTCTGCGCGGCAGTGGCAGCCGGGGCGTTGGCCCTCACCGGTCCGGTGCTGGGTAGCGTCGGTGCGATAGCTCGCTCCGAAGCCTGAGACGGGTTCACCGACCAGTTCCTCAGTACTGGTCGCCGGGCACTGGTGTCGACGACGCACTGACAGGTTGGCTTCCCGCCGGGGTGGCCCCGCCCCTATCGGGCTGGGAAGATCACGCCCGTAGACCCACACGCTCCTCACCGGGGAGCATCCGTAGAGACAGACATCGAACAGAAAGAGTCATCCGATGGCGACCGATCAGGCGCTGGCTGACGAGATCGTCGGCACCATCCGATCGTGGGTGGACCGCGACGTCATCCCGAACGTGGCCGAGTTCGAACATGCCGACGAGTTTCCGCAGGCCATGTTCGACCAGATGTGCGAGTTCGGCCTGTTCGGCTCGACCATCCCCGAGGAGTACGGCGGCCTAGGCCTCGACATCACCACCTACGCCCGGATCATCGAGGAACTGTCGCGGGGCTTCATGTCGCTGGCCGGAATCCTCAACACCCACAAGATCGGCGTCACGATGATCGGCCGGTTCGGAACCGACGAACAGAAGCAGCGGCTCCTGCCGCGGATGTGCGACGGCTCGTTCCGGGCCGCCTTCTCGTTGTCGGAGCCTGACGCGGGCAGTGACACCGGGGCCCTTCGCTGCAAGGCCGAGCGGGACGGCGACGAGTGGGTGGTGAACGGCACGAAGATGTGGGTCACCAACGGTGTTCGGGCCTCGCTGGTCATGTTGATGGTCCGCACGCCGGACGACCGCATCACCTGCCTGTTAGTTGAAAAGGAGCCCGGCGAGACCTTCGAGGGCATCTCGGTATCCAAGAAGATCGACAAACTGGGCTACAAGGGCCTCGAGACGGTCGAAATGTCCTACGTAGACCACAAGGTTCCGCACGCCAACGTGCTGGGCGGCGACGAAGGCATCGGCCACGGCCGCCAGTACGCACTCTCGGCGCTCGAGTTGGGTCGCATCAACATTGCCTCGCGTGCCGTCGGCGTAGCCCAAGCGGCGTTTGAGGCGGCGATGCGGTATGCCCAGCAGCGTGAAACGTTCGGCAGGCCCATCTACGAGCATCAGGCCATCCAGTTCAAGTTGGCTGAGATGGCAACCAAGCTTCAGGCGGCCCGGCTCATGACGTATGACGCGGCCCGGCGGGCCGACGAGGGCGAGCGAGTCGACATGGAGGCCGGCATGGCCAAGCTGTTCGCCTCCGAGGCGGCGTTTGAGATCGCCACCGATGCCCTGCGGATTCACGGCGGCAACGGCTACACCGCCGAGTTCCCCGTGGAGCGCTACTTCCGTGACACCCCGCTGATGATCATCGGCGAGGGCACGAGCGAGATCCAGAAGATGGTGATAGCCCGTAAGTTGCTCGAGCGTTATCCCGCCGAGTGACCGTCGTGCCCGATCGTCCGAACGCCCATCTGGTGTCGCGGATGCAGGGTCACCGGCTGTCTATCTTTGCCGAAATGTCGACGCTGGCCGTCGAGACGGGGGCCATCAACCTCGGGCAGGGATTCCCCGACACCGACGGTCCGGCCGAGGTCACCGCGGCGGCCATCCAGGCCATCCGGGACGGCTTCAACCAGTATCCGCCCGACCGGGGCATCCCCGAGTTGCGCCGGGCCGTGGCCGACCATCAGGCCCGATTTTACGGCCAGCAGGTCGACCCCGGCGACGTCATGGTTTCCACCGGCGCATCCGAGGCCATCGGGGCGGCGATCATGGCCCTTGTCGAACCGGGTGAGGAGGTGGTGGTCTTCGAGCCCTACTTCGACCTGTACGCGGCGGTCATCGAGCTGGCCGGGGGCGTCCGGCGAGCCGTCACCCTGCGGACGCCCGACTATTCGTTCGACCCGGACGAGCTCGAGGCGGTCATCAACCCGTCCACGCGACTGATCCTGATCAACACGCCACACAACCCGACGGGCAAGGTGTTCTCCGAAGCCGAACTGGCCGAGATCGCCCGCCTGGCCATCACCCATGACCTGTTGGTGGTGACCGACGAGGTCTACGAGCACATGACCTACGACGCGACCCGCCACATCCCGTTGGCGACCCTTCCTGGCATGGCCGAGCGAACGGTGACCATCTCGTCGGGGGGCAAGTCGTTCGGGTTGACCGGCTGGAAGGTGGGGTGGGCCCATGGCCCCACGGAGCTGGTCAACGCGGTGCACACCGTCAAACAACACCTGTCGTTCACCAGCGGGGCCCCATTCCAGCGGGCCATGGTGACCGCCCTGACCCTGGGTGACAGCTACTTCACCGTGCTGGCCGACGACCTGTGTGCCAAGCGTGACCTGGTGGCCGACGGGCTGCGTTCGGTAGGCCTCGACGTGTTGCCAGCGCAGGGGACCTACTACGTGACGGCCGACGTGGCACCGCTGGGCTACGACGACGGCATGGAGTTCTGTCGTGACCTGCCCGGGCGGTGTGGCGTGGTGGCCATCCCCAACCGGGTCTTCTACGACGATGAGTCGGCTGGGCGTTCGATCGTCCGGTTCGCCTACTGCAAGCAGTTCGAGGTGCTCCACGAAGCCGTCGATCGCCTGTCCCGTCTGACAGCCTGATCACATGAAGATCGCCGCCCTGCAGCACAACATCGCCTGGGAGGACGCGCCAGCCACCTGTACCCGGGTGGCTCCGATGATCGCCGAGGCGGCTGCCGACGGGGCCGACATGGTCCTGCTGACCGAGATGTTCGGACCGGGCTTCTCGCTGGCCGCCGACCGGATCGCCGAACCGCCGGGTGGACCGACCGAGCAGTTCATGGCCGGACAGGCCGCGGTCCACGACATCTGGGTGGGTGGATCGATTCCGACACGTGACGATCCGGACGGCGAGCCCGGGGCGCTGCCGGTGAACCGGTTCCTGCTGGTCGGCCCGGACGGCACCCAGCACCACTACGACAAGCTTCATCCGTTCACGTTCGCCGACGAGCACGAGGCCTACCGGGCCGGTGACACTCCGGTCACCGTCACCATCGACGGCCTCCGGCTGACCCTGTTCGTCTGCTACGACCTGCGGTTCGCCAACGCCTTCTGGGATCGGGCGCTGGACACCGACGCCTACCTGGTAGTGGCCAACTGGCCCGAGTCGCGGCGCGACCACTGGAGTGCCTTGCTGGTGGCCCGGGCCATCGAGAACCAGGCGTACGTAGTGGGCGTCAACCGGGTGGGGGAGGCCAACGGGCTGACCTACTCGGGTGACACGGTGATCGTGGACCCGTCCGGCGAGGTGGTGGCCGAGGGCGTCGACTACACCGAGGGTGTAGTCATGGCTGACGTGAATCCGGCCCGGGTGGCTGAGGTACGCGACGCTTTTCGCTTTTTGCCCGACCGGCGGGACTGATGGCGGCGGTTCCGGCGGTCCTCGTACGGGCCCGAGAGTTGGTGGAACCGGCGCTAGTGGCTGCCGTGGATCGCCTGTGCGACGAGCTTCGCCTACCCGCCCGTTACCACTTCGGATGGGTGGAGGCCAATGGGTCGCCGTCGACGGCCGGACCAGGTAAGGGCCTGCGTCCTGCCCTGGCAGTGCTATCGGCCGAGGCGGTAGGCGCCGATGGTGCGGTGGCGGTGCCCGGAGCGGCCGCTGTGGAACTGGTGCACAACTTCTCTCTGGTGCACGACGACATCGTCGACGGCGACGTGGAGCGACGGCACCGTCCGACGGTGTGGGCAGTCTTCGGGGTGGACGACGCGGTGATCTCGGGCGACGCCCTTCACAACCTGGCCTTCCAAGTACTGCTCGACACGCCTGCTGGTCAGTCCGGCGGAGAGCCCTCAGCCGAGCGAGTGAGGGCCACCATCCGGCTGTTGACGGCTACCACGGCGATGATCGCCGGTCAGTCCGCCGACATGGCCTTCGATGACCTCCCCGAGGTTGACCTAGCGGCCTGCCTGGCCATGGAAGCCGACAAGACCGGCGCCCTACTCGGGTACTCGGCATCGGTCGGTGCCGTGCTTGCTGGGGCGCCCACCGACCAGGTCGACGCGTTGGAGGTCTACGGGCAGGAACTTGGCCTAGCCTTCCAGGCCGTCGACGACGTGCTGGGCATCTGGGGAGACCCGTCGGTGACCGGTAAGGCGGCCGGCAACGACCTCCGGGAACGTAAGAAGTCGATGCCGGTGGCCTGCGTGCTGTCCGGCGGAGGAACAGCGGCCGCCGAACTCCGGGCCGTCTACAACGTGGCTGGCGATCTCTCCGATGATGACGTAGATCGGGCCTCTGCTGTCATCGAGGCAGCCGGTGGCCGAGAGGACACGATTGCTGAAGCCCGCCGCCGCCTGGACGCTGCACTGGCCGCCATTGACGGGGTAGGTCTGGAGGTCGGAGCAGTTGACGAGTTGACCGGCCTGGCCCGTTTTGTGGCCGAGCGGGAGTTCTAGAGCCGACGGATGGCACCGAGGCGGACCACGGCCCGGCCTTCTTCGCGGCTGGCCTCCAGGTCGACCTGACCCTCGAGCACCCACTCGTCGTGCCCCTTGGGATCGGCAATGGTCTGGACGACCGGCCAGCGGGCGGCCCCTACTCCACCAGAGTCATCGAGCACAAAGAACGTGCCTCCCCGGGCGTGGCTGTCGGTGGGAAGCACGGAATGCTCCTCCCAGTAGGGGGCAATGGCCTCGGCGACGTCAGCGCCGGTCCGGCGGGCGTCGTCGACCGCGGGAACCTCGGCCAGGGATTCGTGGTCATCGAGACGACGGCGCGACAGCAACTGCACCCAGCGGAACACCTCGTTGCGGACCATGATCTTGAAGGCCCGGGCATTGCGGGTCACGTCGGGTCGTTCTGGGCCAGTGTCGGCTGCTTTGCCCTCGGGCGATGGGTCTTCGGGGTTGCGGAGCTTCTCCCACTCGTCAATGAGGCTGGAGTCGACCTGACGAACCATCTCGCCCAGCCACGCCTCGATGTCTCGGATCGCCTCGGTTCGGCAATCTTCGGGCACCGTCTGGACCAGTGCCTTGTAGGCCTCGCCGAGGTAGCGAAGCACCGTGCCCTCAGAACGCTTCAGGCCATGGTGTTCGATGTACTGGCGGAAGTCGAAGCCAGTCTCGTAGAGCTCACGGGCCACCGCTTTGGGCTTCACGTTCTCCGTGCCCACCCATGGGTGGTGGCTTCGGAAGACGTCGAAGGTTCCGTACAGGAACTCCTTGAGGGGGCGGGGTTGCTCGACTTCGGCGAGCCGTTCCATCCGCTCTTCGTACTCGACGCCTTCCATCTTGAGACGGGCCACCAGCTCGCCCTTCATCTGATGGATCTGGGCGGCGATGATCACGCCCGGATCCTCCAGCACTGATTCGATCACCGACAGCACGTCCAGCGCGTGTTCGCGAGCTGAGGCATCCGGATCAGCATGGCGGGCGGCCTCGCTGGCGGCCTGCCTGACGGCCTGCTTCTGATCCTCAGCGTTCTCGCTCGGTTCAGGGTCGGATGCGGGTTCGGGCTCCGGGCGGTCGGCCAGTTCGGGAATGACCTCCAGAGCGAACAGCGAGAGCGGTTGGTGGAGAGCGAAGTGATTCTGGAGATCCATACCGACAGAGACGAGACGCCCCTGGCCGTCCGGCTGGTCGAGTTCCACGATCACCCCGGCATCACGCAACGACCGGTAGATGCCGATGGCCCGTCGGATGTGATGTCGCTGGCGGTCCCGGGGCTCGTGGTTGTCCAGCAGCAGGCGCTTCATGTCCTGTCGGCCGTCGCCTGGCCTTGACAACATGTTGAGAACCATTTGGTGGGTCACGTCGAAGCTCGAGATCAACGGCTCAGGGGTGCCGTCAACAAGCTTCTGGTATGACACCTCGTTCCAGTGGGCGTAGCCACGATCGGGTGGCTTCTTCTTCACCAACTTCTTCTTCTTGCCGGGGTCGGCCACCACCTTGGCCTCGGCCCGGCGGTTCTCGATCCAGTGGACCGGCGCCTGCACCCAGACATGGCCCTCGTCGTCGAAGCCCCGTCGCCCGGCCCGGCCGCTGATCTGGGCAAACTCCCGGTTACCGAGCAGGCGGGTCGAGACGCCGTCGTACTTGCAGAGCTGTGTGAACAGCACGGTGCGGATCGGCACATTGACGCCCACCCCAAGGGTGTCGGTGCCGCAGATGAGCTTCAGTAGTCCGGCCTGGGCCAGCTTCTCGACTAGTAGGCGGTAACGGGGGAGCATCCCGGCATGGTGCAGGCCGATGCCATGACCGATAAACCGCTTCAGGTCCTTGCCGATCGGCGTGTCGAACCGGAACCCGCCCACCTCGGAGCGCACAGCGGCCTTTTCGTCTTTGGTGAGCACATCGAGGCTGCAAAGATCCTGGGCCTTCTCGGAGGCGGCCTTCTGGGTGAAGTGGACGATGTAGACGGGCGCACGGTCGACGTCGACCAGTTCGGTGATCGATTCGTGGAGCGGGGTCTCGCGGTATTCGAAGGTGAGCGGTACCGGTCGGACCGTGCCGGCCACCGTCACTGCTGAGCGGCCGGTGCGTCGGGTCAGGTCCTCGGTGAAGCGGGCCGTCGGGCCGAGGGTGGCCGACATGAGTAGGAACTGGGCGTTGGGCAACTCCAATAGAGGAACCTGCCATGCCCATCCCCGTTGGGGGTCGCCGTAGAAGTGAAACTCGTCGGCCACCACCAGGCCAAACGGGCACTCGGCCCCTTCCCGGAGGGTCTGGTGGGCGAGGATTTCGGCGGTGGCGCAGATGATCGGGGCACCCGGGTTGACCGAGGCGTCGCCGGTGACCATTCCGACGTGTTCAGGGCCGAAGTCGCGGGCTAGAGCGAAGAATTTCTCGCTGACTAGAGCCTTGATGGGTGCGGTGTAGATGCTTCGCTCCCCCCGAGCCATCGCTGCTGCATGGGCAGCGGTAGCCACCAGAGACTTCCCCGAGCCGGTGGGGGTAGCCAAGACCACATGCGTGCCCGACAGCAGTTCGAGGATGGCCTCTTCCTGGGCCTCGTAAAGCTCCAGGTTCCGCTCGGCGGCCCAGTCCACGAACAGGTCGAGGAGTAGGTCGGGGTCGGTCCCCACCGGGATGCGGTCGGCCAACGTGATGGCCTGGGCAGCGGCGTCGGTCATTGTCCGGGCGTCGCCGGAGGGATTAAGCCGAACTGCTGGGCTAACAGTTCGTAGGACCGGACGCGAGCCTCGTGGTCATGGCAGATGGTGACCACCATGACTTCTTCGGCGCCGATGGCCTGGTTCATCTCGGTGAGCCGGGTCGATACCCGATCCGGTGTGCCGGTGGCGATCGACCGGCGGCCCGGCTGGACTGTCAGCGGTGCCGGTGTGACCGGCGGTGTCGCTTCGTCGGAATCCGAGGTGGCACGGGCGGCGGGCACCGGTCCCCGGAGGCCGGAGGCCCGCCACGTCCGGACGGCAGCCACGATGATCTCAGCTTCCTCGTCGGTGTCGGCGCACACCGCGCTGGCACACAACAGAACCCGTGGTTCGGCACAGCGGGCCGACGGGCGGAATTGGCGGCGGTATGCGTCGATGATCGGGGCGCCGTCCACCTGGGCGATGAAATCGGCCCAGCCCAGCGGCAGGCCGAAGTGGGCGGCAAAGGCCGCTGAGTCAGCGCTCGACGCCAGCAACCAGATCTCCGGCGGCTCGTCGGGTCGGGGTGTGGCCCGTACTCCCTGGATCGGGCTATGGGCGGGCAGCGTGTCGTCGACCAGGTCGACCAGTTCCTGGACCTGGTTCGGGTAGTTCTCCAGCGGCGTGCGTGCACCACCGCGGGCCAGGGCAGCGGCGGTGAGATGGTCTGAGCCCGGCGCCCGACCGACGCCGAGGTCGATGCGACCCGGGTGAAGCGAAGCCAGCACGCAGAATGACTCAGCGACCTTCAACGGGGCGTAGTGGGTGAGCATCACGCCGCCAGAGCCGACCCGAATCCGGTCGGTTGCTCCGGCGATCGAGCCGATGAGCGCCTCGGGGCTGGAGCCGGCCAGCCCGGCCATGCCGTGGTGCTCGGCCACCCAGTACCGGTGGTAACCCATGGCCTCGGTGCGACGGGCCAGGTCGAGCGTGTTTCGCAGGGCATCGCCGGCGGTCGAGCCCTCGGGCACCGGCGACTGGTCCAGCACTGAGAGGCGAATCACGGTGTTGTTGCCGGGTCGACGTGCGGTACCGGTCGGACGAGGGCCGCCCGCTCAGCGGCCACCACGGCGTGCAGGTCACAGCCGGGGAGGTGATCGTTGACCATGCCCATGGCCTGCATGAGGGCGTAGATCGTGGTCGGGCCCACGAACGACCAGCCACGGTGCTTGAGGTCGTGGCTGAGTGCGGTGGACTCCGCGGTGGTGGCCGGAATGTCGTCTTGGGTGGCCCGGACCGGACTGTCGGGTTCGAAGCTCCACATGTAGGCGGCCAGCGAACCGAACTGGTCGATGATCTCCAGAGCGCGGGCAGCGTTGTTGATGGTCGACTCGATCTTTCCCCGGTGGCGGACGATGCCCGCGTCGCCCAGGCATCGCGCCACGTCGGCATCGGTGAAGTGGGCCACGACCGCCGGGTTGAAGCCGGCGAAGGCGGCCCGGAAGTTATCCCGCTTACGGAGGATGGTCAGCCACGACAGACCGGCCTGGAATCCCTCCAGGGAAGCCTTCTCGAACAGGCGGACGTCGTCGACCACTGGTCGGCCCCACTCGTCATCGTGGTAGGTGCGGTAGTCGGCGTGGTCGCCGGGCCAGGGGCAGCGGGTCACGCCATCGGCGCCGGTGACCGCTCCGTAAGTGGCTGAGCGGTCAGTAACCGGGACCTCAGCCACAGGATCTCCGCTTCCGTCAAGCATTGGGGCCGAGAGTACGCTTCGCCCCGTTCCAAGAGACCCTCGGAGGCCCTAGTCCATGATCATCATCGCCGGTTCCATATCGATTGATCCTGAGCGGGTCGACGCCATGTTGGAGGCCGTCGTTCCTTTGATGCAGGCCACCCACGCCGAGGAGGGCTGCATCGACTACGTGCTGAGTGCCGACCCGGCAGAGGCCGGCAAGATCAGGATCTTCGAGAAGTGGGCGTCCGACGAGGCGCTGGGGGCGCATATGACGGCCCCCCACATGGGTGACTTCCAGAAGGCGCTCAAGACCGTTGGCGTGACCGGCATGTCGGTCCAGCGCTTTGACAACGCCGAGGAATCCAAGCTCTTCTAGGCGGCTCTTGCGAGCCGTGGCCGGTCAGTCGGCGTCGGCGAGGTGGCGAGCCACGTCGGACCAGCGGTCCAACAGGTCGGGATCGCTGCGCCAGTGGTCGAGCGCCGTGTAGGTCATGACTCTGGTGTGAGGGGCCATGCCCCGGTAGCGGTCGGCCAGCACCCCACCGAGGTCAGACCACGTCGCTGACACGGTGTAGTGGTCCAGCACGTCGTCGTCCACCAAGCTGATCATGGTGGCCATGTCGCCCGATCGCTGGCAGGCGTTCAACTCGCCCTGCAGGCCGTCGAACCCGTGATGTTCCAGCACCGGCGCGTAGTTGGGTGTCGATCCGTAGAAGGCGATGGTGGCTCGATTGGCGTCGCGGGCTGCGGCGATCTCCTCGTCAGTGTCGCCGACGGCGATGATCACCGGGCATACCACCATCACGTCTTTCATTGACCGCCCGGCCGACGCCGCGCCAGCAGCCACCTCTGGGAGCTGCACGTCGGCGAGCCAGCCCGGGGAGTGCATGGGGTGGATATGGATTCCGTCGCATTCCGCGCCGGCCATCCGGCTCATCCACGGCAGCACGGCCGAGATGTAGACGGGCGGATCGGCGACATCGATGGGGCCCGGTGACCACATTCGGGGTAGGAGGTTGAACGAGTAGTGCTCGCCTTCGAAGGTCAACTTCTCCTCACCCCGGAAGGCCCGGAAGATGGCTTTCATGGCCCGGACATATTCGCGAAGACGGGGCCCTGGTGGCGCGTAGGGACTGGAGTAGCGGCGCTCCACGTGGGCCTTCACCTGGGTGCCCAGGCCGACTACGTAGCGGCCGCCGGTGGCCTCGGCCAGTTCCCAGGCCATCTGGGCCGTGACCATCGGGCTACGGGGGAAGGCCACGGCAATGGCCGTACCTAGGCCGAGCCGTTCGGTGGCCAACGCGGACGCGGCGCACGACAGCGAGGCGGTCCGCGCTCCCTCGGTGAACCACATGGCTCCAAAGCCCGCCGACTCGGCCCGCCGGGCCAGATCGCCGACCTGTCGTAGCGGCAGGGGCGAAGCCATCATGTCGAGTGTCAGGTTGGTGGCCATGGACGGACGGTAGTTGCGGTCCAGCGGCCTGCCCGCAATCGGCCAATCTCGCCGCCGCCAACCCTTCTGCACGCCTTTCTGGGGGCGAGCGAGCCGGTGTAGGTTCACCGACCATGGACTCTTCACTGGTTAAGAATTTCGCCGACATCATTGATCTTGGAGCCGCGGCCCGTGGCGATCAGGACATGTTCGTCCTTGGAGACGACCGGATCTCGTGGAACGAGATGCAGGCCCGGGCCGGCAAGGTGGCCAACGCCTTGGCCGCCGAGGGCGTGGGCAGCCAGGACCGCGTGGCGTTCATCGACAAGAACTCTGTCGAGTACTTCGAGGTCCTGTACGGCTGCGCCTATCGAAACGCGGTGACCGTCGCCGTCAACTGGCGTCTCGCCCCGCCGGAGATGGCGTACATCGTCAATGATTCACAGGCCACGGTGCTGGTCATCCACGAGGAGTTCGCCGACCATCTGGCCGCCTTCCGTGGCGATCTAGCCCATGTCACGACCGTCGTGGTGATCGGCGATGGTGGTGATGACGCGTCGTACGCCGCCTGGAGCGACGCCTACGGCCCCGAGTGTGAGAAGACCCCGTCGAGTGACGACGATGTCTGCTCCCAGCTTTACAGCTCCGGCACCACAGGTCATCCCAAGGGTGTGCAGAGCACCAACGCCAACTTCCAGGCTCTATTCGCCACCGTGGACTGGGACATGGACGAGGAATCCCGAAACATGGCAGTGCTGCCGTTCTTCCACATTGGTGGGGGCGGCTGGGCGCTGTTCGGGATGGTCAACGGGGCCACCACTTTCACCGTGCGTGACTTTGACCCGGCGGGGGTACTTCGGGGGATCGAGACCGAGGGCATTACCCATGCCATCTTCGTGCCCGCCATGCTGCAGTTCTTCCTGATGGTGCCCACCGACTCGATCGACCTCTCGTCGATGGAGCGCATTGCCTACGGTGCCTCGCCGATCACCGAAGACGTCCTGGTCAAGTCGATGGCGCAGTTCGGCTGCGAGTTCTTCCAGGTGTACGCCATGACCGAGACGACCGGCGCCGGAACCACCCTGCCGCCCGAGGACCATGGGGGCGACGCCGATCCCAAGCTCCTGCGGTCGGCTGGCAAACCCATCCGCGGCATGGAGATGAAGATCGTCGACCCGGAGACAGGCGAGGAGGTGCCCGACGGCGAGGTGGGCGAGGTCTGGATGCGCCACGGCGGGAACATGTTGGGCTACTGGAACCTTCCCGAGGAGACGGCCAAGGCTCTGCCCGGGGACGGCTGGCTGCGGTCTGGTGACGCCGCCTACCTAGAGGACGGCTACCTCTACATCCACGATCGGGTGAAGGACATGATCGTCTCCGGTGGCGAGAACGTGTACCCGGCCGAGATAGAGAACGCCCTCATGTCCCATGACGGGATTGCCGATGTGGCGGTCATTGGTGTACCCGACGAACGGTGGGGCGAGGCCGGCAAGGCCCTAGTCATAGCGGTGCCCGATTCAGGGGTGACCGCTGATGACATCCTCCTCCACGCCCGCCAGCACCTGGCCGGCTTCAAGTGCCCTAAGACGGTCGAGTTCGTCGAGGAGATCCCCCGCAACCCGTCCGGCAAGATCCTCAAGCGCATCCTCCGTGAACCCTATTGGGAGGGTCACGACCGCCGGGTCGGCTGAGCCGATGAGCTGACGTGAGCCTCTCCGCTCCCGCTTCGGGTAGGCAGAGGGGGTCCCCCTAGGGTCGCCGTCCATGGACATCAGACTGGACGGCAAGGTCGCCATCGTCACCGGCGGCTCACGGGGAATCGGTCGGGGCATCGCCGCGGCTATGGCGTCGGCGGGGGCGAAGGTGATGATCACCAGCCGGAACGAGGAGTCGTGCGCGACCACCGTCGAGGAGCTTCGGGCTTCGACCGGCGGTGACCTTGCCTACGTGGCCGGCCACGTAGGCAAGGTCGAGGATATGGATCGGGTACTGGACAGCACACTGGAGGCCTTCGGGGCCATCGACGTGCTGGTCAACAACGCTGCGACCAATCCCTATGCCGGTCCTGTCATCGACATTGATGTGCCGCGCTGGGATAAGACGTTTGCCACCAATCTGACCACCCCGCTGGTGTGGACCCAGGCGTGTTGGAACCGGTGGATGAAGGAGCATGGCGGCTCGGTGGTCAACATCTCGTCGGTTGGGGCCTTCGGTACCAACGCCATCCTCGGCGTCTACGACCTGACCAAGCGGGCGCTCATCCACTTGACCGAACAGCTGGCCGCTGAGGTGGGTCCAGGCGTGCGGGTCAACGCAGTCTGCCCGGGCCTTATCCGGACCGACTTCGCCAAGGCGTTGTGGGAGGACGGCAGGGGCGACGCCATTGCAGAGGCGCTTCCCATGAAGCGGCTCGGTGAGCCGGAGGACATCGCCAACACGGCGCTCTTTCTGGCGTCGGATGCGGCCTCGTGGATGACCGGTCACGCCGTGCTGGTCGACGGTGGTCAGCTCATCAACATGAACTGACCCTTATTGCCGGGACCGAGCTGGGAGACACCGGGGGTGGATCGTGGAACTGGTCATGTTGGGTACTGGTGGCCCGTTACCTGACGTCCGTCGAGCCGGTCCGACCAACCACCGTCTGGGACGCCCAACAGTGGCTGACGCGGCCCGAGTCGTAGTGGGCGCCCTGACGCTAAACCACTGCGTCTCGCCGGTCGGCGTGGCCCCGGACACGGCGAACGGCCGTGTCGAGTGGTTGGCCCTGGCCGCCGCTCAGAATCGAATCCCCGTCGGGAACTGAGTCCGCTTCAGACCTCGAGTTGGGCGGCTACGGCCTGGGCGGCGTCGATGAACTCCTCGACCATGTCCATCACCACCTGGCCGGCACCCCGGCTGCGGTTCATGGTGCCCACGACCTGGCCCACGAAGTAGGTGGCCAGGTCCTCGGCGCCCGATCCCTCGTGGTGGGCGGCACGGTTGATCCGATCGATGGCCGCGCCGGTGAGCATTGGCTGAAGCGGCATGCCCAACGGGGCGGGCGTGTCGTCGCGGTCCCACTCCTCGGTCCACGCGGTGCGCAACATGCGGGCCGGCTTGCCGGTCATGGACCGTGAGCGAAGCGTGTCGCCTGAACCGGCAGCCAGCATCTTGTCCTTGACCACCGGGTGAGTTTCGGCCTCCTCGGTGGTCAGCCACACCGAGCCGCACCACACGCCTGCCGCGCCGAGGGCCACGGCGGCGGCCATCTGACGACCTCGTCCGATTCCTCCCGCGCCGAGTACCGGCACCGGGGCCACCGCGTCGACTACCTCGGGCAGCAGCACCATGGAGCCGATATGGCCGGTGTGGCCTCCACCTTCGGTGCCCTGAGCGATGATGATGTCGGCGCCGGCGGCCACATGGCGTTCGGCATGGACCTTCGTGCCGGCCAGGGCGCCCACCTTGACGCCGGTCGCGTGGCAGCGTTCGACCATGTCTCGTGGTGGCGGGCCGAGGGCGTTGGCCACGAGAACGGGGCGGTGGGCCAGAGCGATGTCCAGCTGCCGGTCGGCCCGGTTGGCCGAGAACGGGGCGTCACCGGGGCGTTCGGCCCATCCGGCGGAATCCGGATTTTCGGGCACGCCGTACCGCTTGAGCAGCTCGTCGAGGAATTCGCGGTGGGCACCGGGGATAGTGGACACGAGGTCGGCCACCGAGAGTCCGCCCTCGTCGGATCCGGCATAGCGGGCCGGAACGATCAGGTCGATGCCGTAGGGGCGGTCGCCTAACTCGTCTTCGATCCAGGCTAGGTCGGTCTCCAGTTGGGTGTCGCTGTGGGCCACCGCGCCCAACACGCCCAGACCACCGGCCTTGGAGACGGCGACCACCACGTCACGGCAGTGGGTGAAGGCCACGATGGGGAACTCGATGTCGAACATCTCGGTGATCGGGGTCTGCATGGGATCTCCTGATTCTCGGAATGGGTTCTCTCTGGCTGGGCTCTCTCTGGTTGGGTCAGAGAGAGATCAGACCGGTGGGGTCTAGATCGCACGGCTGGCCGACGCGGTCTCCGTCCAGCAGCGTGTCGAGCGTGGCACGGTCGGTTGTACCGCCCCACACCCGGGAACTGTCGCTGTCACTTTTACTGTCGCTGCCAGGGGTGAGGGCAGCAACCAGAGCCTCGGTTGGTTGACCGTGGCGGTCGTGGCGGACGGTGTAGCCGTTCACGATGGCCGCTCCGGCGAAGTCGGGGTCAGGGGTCCTGGTGGGCTGGTCGGCCACCTTGGCTGCGCCATCGATCGACTGGAACGTAGTGGCCGGCGGCTCGGTGCCGTAGATCCCGAAGGCGTGTTTGCCGAGATATCCGCCGTTGGCGTACAGCAGGCCGGTTCCGGGAACCTCGCGGAGTCGACCCACGAGGGTGGCCAGCGATTGGCCGACCGAGTTGGAGTGTGGACCGCCGGCAAAGGTCAGCCCGCCGTTGGTGGTCAACGGTCGGGTCTCGCTGTCCACATCGAGGCCCAGTTCGGTGGCGCACACCTGGACCGAGGAGGGAAAGCAGGCGTACAGATCCAGATGATCCACCTCGTCGAGGTCCAGGCCCGCTGCTGATAGGGCGCTGGTACCGCTGATCCGGATGCCTGGCGATCGATGGAGGTACATCCGGGCGCTCGGCGACCCCGGGTCGTCGGCCCGGGTGGCCACATGGGGGAACACCCACCGGTCACGGGGTACGCCGAGGGCTTCGGCACGGGCTACCGAGGTGACCAGTACGGCACTGGCTTGGTCGACGTTGTTGTTGGCCATCATGGCCCGGGTATACGGGGCGGCGACCATGCGGTTGTTGCCCGTCGGGGTAGTGATGGCCTCGGCGTCCATGGGGGTGCGACTGGCTGCATGGGGGTTGGTGCACGCCACCTTGTTGAAACGGGCCCACAGAGCGCCAACCCGTTGACGGTGCTGGTCGATGGTTTCGCCCCGGGCATGGCGAATGGCCGACTCGGCCACCGGATAAAACACGCCTGGCTCGACCAGGCCACGGGATTCCTCGTGAGGGGTGGACATGTCTAGGCCGTCCTCGAA
Organism: Acidimicrobiales bacterium; assembly: GCA_030747595.1. NCBI lineage: Bacteria > Bacillati > Actinomycetota > Acidimicrobiia > Acidimicrobiales > Acidimicrobiales bacterium. Next base: position 43,593 of record JASLKK010000001.1, read on the forward strand.
TCGTTTGGCCGGCGCCAGGGATTCGTCGACGTCGCGGCGGACGGCCACGTCTAGTCGGCGGGCCCGGCGTCGAGACCGGAACACCTCGCCGCCCACCATGAGCGCTGCGTCGAGTTCACCGGCGGCGATGCGTGTCGAGAGGTGCGCCAGCAGGCGTTGAGGTGAGGTGCCCGACAGTCCGGTGAGCAGCGTGGAGGCTGCTGATGCGCCAAGGGCGCCGGCTACCTGTCGTCCCGGATCTCGGTAACTCCAGATGCCGCCGACCACGGCGACGATGTCCACCGAGGCTTCGCTTCCGGCGGCGCCGGCGTCGATCACGGCTGAACGGCTGGCATCGATCATGAGTTCCAACGCGGTTCGGGCCGTTGACGGATCGTCGACACGGTCGGTGACCTGGGCGACACCGACGATGACCGGGGTACGGGGGTCCAGTGGCACTGTGCCATCATCGCCGTCTCCATGGTTCGACAGCGCACCGGAGGGGTGTGTTAGGTGCGCTTCACATCGAAAGGCTTACACTGCCCCGGGATGATGCAGCCACACCACCATCGGGTTACTTACCTAGTTACTGGTTGCGCCGGTTTCATCGGCTCGACTTTGGTCGATCGCCTGTTGGTCAACGGGCATCCGGTGGTGGGGGTTGATTGTCTGACGCCTACCTACGAAGTGGCGGTTAAGGAACGCAACCTCACCGGTGCGATTGAGCATCCAGGCTTTTCAATGCGGCGAGATGACCTAGCCGTGTCGGATCTCGAACCCTTGCTGGATGGAGTGGACACCGTGTTTCATCTGGCTGGTCAACCGGGCGTTCAGACTTCGTGGGGGACAGGCTTTGCTGACCACTTGGAGCGAAACGTATTGGCTACCCAACGTCTGATGGAAGCCTGCCTAGCCACTGGCGTACGGCGGGTGGTGTTGGCATCGACCTCGTCGGTTTACGGAGCGGTCGACGGGGCAACAACGGAGGAAGTTCCACCGCTCCCACTGAGCCCCTATGGCCTTTCGAAGTTATCGATCGAGTACCTCGGTGCGCTGTATGGCGCCCGCGGTTTGGACGTGGTGCCGTTGCGGTTCTTCACCGTTTATGGCCCACGCCAAAGGCCTGACATGGCCTTTCACCGGATGGTTGAAGCAGCCCTTGGTGGGCCGGCTTTTCCATTGCGAGGCGACGGTAGCCAACGGCGGTCCTTCACCTTCGTGGACGACGTAGTAGATGCTGTGGTCCGGATAGCCATGGAACCGGGTGCGTCAGGCACGGTGTTCAATGTGGGTTCGTCGATCGCCACGCCTCTTATTGACGTTGTGGACCTAGTTGGTCGCCTTGTTGGCCATCCGGTCCCCGTTGAGTACCACGAGCGCCTGCCTGGGGATCCTGATTTAACGCACGCCTGTGTGGATCGACTGCGAGACGCCATTGGCTGGGTGCCCACCACCACCTTGGAAGATGGTCTGGCAGAGCAGGTCGCCTATCACCGGGCCACTCGAAGTCTGAGAGGGTCGACCATCTTCGGAAGCGATTTCCCGCTGTCAGATAGCGTGATGGTGTGACTTACGAGACTCCTGAGTACCACCCGGCGTTCGAGGAGTATTGCGAGACCATCTTCGAGTTAGCTGAAGACGATGTTGACGTAATCCAAGCCCGCATCGCCGAACGACTCGAGGTATCTCGGCCTGCAGTGTCCGAGATGGTTCGTCGCATGGAGAAAGAGGGCATGGTCTCAGTCGACGACGGCACGATTGCCTTGACCAGCGACGGTGCAAGACTTGCCAGACAGGTGGTGCGGCGCCACCGGCTGGCTGAGTGCTTCCTGACCGACATCCTGGGTTTGTCGTGGACCGATGCCCACCACGAGGCCGGTAGGTGGGAGCACGTCATCTCCGGCCCGGTTGAGGAGGCCCTGATGCGTGTCCTCGATGGCCCCATGACCTGCCCCCACGGCAACCCCATCCCTGGAGCCGGCTATCAGGAGCCTGAGAATTCCGCTGTGCTTAGCGACCTAAGGCCGGGTGTGGAGTTCACTGTGGAGCGGATTCCTGAGGAGTTGGAGTTTCGAGATGGTCTGCTCGAGTTCTTAGAAGGCGCAGAGATCAAGCCGGGGAACAGGGGTCGGGTGACCGCCAGTTCACCAGATGGCACTACCACCATCGAGATCGCTGGCGACTTTGTCGGCGTTGGCGCCTTCGCTTCGGCTCGCATCCTCGTCGCCCTCGACTGACGCGCGACGGCCCGCCAGGACGGCCCAGGCCAGCAGGACCAGAGTCCAGACGAAGGCCCACAACAGGTCGCTGGCCGAGCTCCGTTGCAGGTCGGGGAACAGGCGAGAGAACCACCGGTAACCAACCCACGATGTCTCGGTGACGTCGACTGCTAAGGCCCGACGGCCAGTGGAAGCCTCGATGGCCACCCAGATCCATCCAGCAGCTCCCACGGTTGCTGACGCGACGAGCGGGAGAAGCATTCGGCGTGCCCGGTCCACTGCTATGGCAATGACCACTACGACGAGTGGGAGAATGACGACGACCTGACGCCCCGGCCACCACCAGCCGTGCATGGTGAGTGCCAACCAGGTTGCTGTAGCCCAACCGGTGGCAATCGGAAGCGCCAGAAGCGACCATCCGGCGGAACGGCGGGCCAGCAGTGCACCGAGGGCTGGCGCCATTGCCAGCCAGGCGGGGGACCACGAGGCCAGACCAAACGGCCGATCGATGAGAAGGCCGACCAGACGTCGGGACCGACCCCAGTAGTCGGGATCGAAGCCCACGACTCCGAACTCGCTGGTCACGAAGTGGTCGCCAGCTGAGTAAACGGTCCATCCACCGTAGACCTGCACGTGGAATACGACATAAAGGATGCCCATGGCCGACAGGGCCAGACCGCCGATTAGAAGGAGACGCCGCTGCCCTAAGCGCCAGAGGTTCCTAGCGGCGATTCCGACCACAGCAGCGGTAGTTGGGACGTACTTCACCGACAGCCAAGGCAGGGCAGTCGCGGCCACTACCAAGGCCATGAGCAACTGGGTCCGAGACCTCGTTTCAGCCGCTTCGACTTGGAGGCCCGAAACCGCTCCGACAGCAACCACCATGGCTAGGGCGGCGGGCAGTTCTGGATAGATCTGACTGCCGTAGGCAGTCAGCGGCGGTGTTGCCGATAGAACACCCACCACCCAGGCTCCGGTTCGTGTTGATACACCGAAGCGACGGACGGCCACCCACAGGGTCGCCGCCGCGAGCAGGCCAGCAAGGGCCGCGATCGAGGCTCGGGCTGCCACCCAACCGCCGACACGCATGGGCAGGGCCAACATCGCTGGCAGGAGGGGGTCATGGGGGCTGATCCGTTGACCCTGATCGTTGAGGTCGATGGTCTGAGTGTTAAGGCCAATCTGATGGAAGGGTAGGTATCGCTCTTCGTCGATCTCGTCGGACACATCCAGATCGAAGTCTTCGCCCAAGCTGATGGCGGTCATCAGGTACTGGGGTTCGTCCACACTGACCTGAGCTCCATAGGTGGTCCGCGCCGGGATGCCTACGGCGGCGGTAATGGTGGCCACCATGCCTACGGCCACCATTGCCCGGAGGAGACCTCTTTTCGCCAAGGTCATGACCCGTGTCAGTCGAGGTGATCAGCCCGGCGGACCACCAAGAACCAGGTGAGAGCACCAGACAGAATCACTAAGACCATTGCCAGCAGGCCAGCCTCGGCCACGAAGGCGTCTTCGAACGACTGGAAGATCTTGGTGGTCAGTGTGGGGAAGTCAAACGGTGCCACCAGAAGGGTGATTGGCAACTCCTTCATGGTCGATAGCAGCACTAGGCCACCGCCGGCGACTAGCCCGGGGGTCACAAGCGGAGCGTCCACTGTGGCCAGACGGCGGAAAGACCCAGCGCCAAGCACCCTTGCTGAATCGTGCAGACGGTCAGGCACGGCGGCTACTGCTATTTGAGCAGCGCCGAGGGCTTGGGCCCCGAAGCGGACCATGTAGGCGAACACCAGCACGATCAGGGTGCCGCGGAGGTGCTCGGCTGCCCAACTGCTACGAAGGGTCCAGAAGAACATGGCCAGAGCGATGAGCAGACCGGGCATAGCAAAGGTCGAGATGATCACGTTGCCGGTGATCGGGCCAACCCGAGAGTGGTAACGAGCCAGCAGTACCGCAGTGGGCAGGACGGCAACAACGGCCACGCACGCGGCCACCACGCTTACCCAAACAGTGTTCCAGGCCGGGCCGACGATATCTGAGGCGTTGATAGCCAGAGAACGGCCGCCGGTTGCGTCTCGCACCAGACCTGAGATTCCCCAGTCGGCCAGAGCTGCAGCCGGAGCAACCAAAGCGAGACCGATCGTGCCGACGACCAGAGCCAGCCCAGGCAGCCGCCAACGATCTAGTGGCGTGGTAAAGAGTCGGCTGGTGGAGGCGCGCGCCGGTGGTCGCTCACTGAGCCGGCGGCTACCGAGGCGCTCACCGCCGACCACGACCACGGCAAGAACAAGCAGGATGGCCGAAAGGGCGAACGATGTGGGCTGGTCTGCCAGACGGGTCGTCCAGATCGCACGGGTCAAGGTGTCGTAGCGCATGAGCTGGACGGCTCCGAAGTCACTGATGGTGTAAAGGCCGACCAGTAGTGCCCCTGAAGTGATGGCGGACGCAGTCTGAGGAAGAACGACTCGACGGAAGGTGCTGAACCCGGAGTCGCCAAGAAGTCGGGCACTTTCTTCTAGCGATCCCGGAAGGCTGCGAAGTCGTGCGGCAACTGGGAGGTAGACGTATGGGTACGTGAACAGGGTGAGAACTAGCCAGGCGCCGAACAGCCCGCGTAGTTCGAACGTATGGTTGATACCAACTGCTTGCAGGAGGTCGTTGGCCAGTCCGCCTGGATTGAGGGTGCGGATAAATGCCGCCGCCCCGACGAATGTCGGATAGGCCAGCGGCAGGGGTAGTAGCACCCGCCACATGCGGCGACCCGGGAGGTCGGTGCGGGCGGTCAGCCAGGCTAGAGATGTCCCCAATACGGCAGTGCTGGCGGATACGAGGGCGGCAAGTACCACACTGCGGCGCAGCGGCTCCAGGGTGCGTGACGAGGTCAGTAGCCCCAACGGGTCGCTGTCGCTGGTGATATTGCGCCAGATCAGATATAGGGCCGGAAAAGCGAAAAGGACGCCAACGGTAAACGCCGCAGCCGTCACCGTCAGCGGTGCCCGCTTCCGACCTTTGACCCTCCGCTCCGGCGGGCCAGCGGTTCCGGGACCCCAAGCGGGGTCAGCCGGCGAGGATTCCACTCTCCCTGATGATGCGCTCCGTCTCCTCGAAACCGCCACCCAGCGAGTCGAAGTCGACTGATCCGATCTCTAGAGCGGTCAGCGCTGGAAGGATCGGGTTGGGCTTTATGTCGGCACCAAGTGGGTACTCGAATGTTTGATTAGTGAAATACAACTGGGCCTTAGGGCTGAGTAGGTAGGCAAGCAGCTGGTGAGCGGCGCTGCGTTCCTCGGTCGCCCCCAAGATAGTGGCAGCTGTGATGATCAGGAGCGAACCGATGTCGTTGGGACCGAAGTCGTGGTTCTCGGCCCGGTGAGCGTCGCCGGCCGCCGCTGCCTCCTGGTACTGGTAGTAGTGGTTGACGAGGCCCATATCAATCTCGCCCCGGCCCGCAGCCTCCACGATCGCCCTGTTGTTGGGGTAGTACTCGGCATCGTTGTCCACCATGTCGTGTAGCCATTGAGTGGCCACTTCTCCACCGTGTTCATCGCGGAATACGGTGAACCAGTCCTCAAATGATCCGTTGGTCGCCGGTATCCCGACTCGTCCTCGGTAGCGATCCTCAGTGAGGTCGAAGACGGATTCCGGGAGTTCGCTATCTGATACCAGGTCGATGTTGCGGACCAGTACCCGCTTGCGGCCCGAGAATCCGATCCAAGAACCGCTAGAGGCGCGGTTCTGTTGATCAACGAGTTCGAGAACCTCGTCGTCGATAGTTCCGAGGAGGCCGCGACTCTCGAGGAAACCAACTGGCCCGGGTGATCGTGAGAGGAAGACATCAGCTTCAGTGGCGTTGCCTTCCTCGCCGATGAGAATCGCTAGGTCAGTGGAGTTGCCCCAGCGGACTCGGACGTCAATTCCCGTTTCGCAGGCGAAAGCTTCGATGATGGGCCTAATCAGGTACTCGGTGCGGCCTGAGTAGATGGTTACCGTTTCGTCGCGTTGGTCGCGACACTCCCCGGTCACTATGGCGGCGGCCTTTTCGGAGAGCTCTTGCTTATTGCTACTGCCGCAGGCGGTTGTGAAAGTGGCCGCGATGGCGATGGCGACAACGGTCGCAGTGATGTGACGCAGAGTTGAGTCTTCGGGCTTGCTCATGGCGGGGAGTGTAGCGAGTGCTAGACGGAATCCGTAAGGTGTACCTAACGAACCGTCGACTACCAATGCCAACTGGCCTAGCCGGAGAGGGAGATAGGGATGCTGCGTTCCGAAGCCGGCCGCGGATTGGGGACACGATGGTGGCCGGCTCTCGTGGTTGGACTGCTCGCCTTGGTGGTAGCGGCAGCGGCAGTTACCGCTGCTGTTGATGTGGACGCGCTCCGACGCGCTTGGGACAGGGCAATCGGTGACCCGGTTGGCGTGGTGGTTGCTTGTGCAGCCTTCGGCCTCGCTTTTGTCTTGCGGGCTTTAGCCTGGCGGCGGGTCTTGCCGGGGCTGCCCCTTGGGCAGGCATTGGCAGGCATCCATCTTGCCTTCGGCGCTAACCACTTATTGCCATTCCGCCTTGGTGAACCGCTGCGAATTCTGAGCGTGACTCGGCGTACGCCGGTTGGTCTTGAGGCTGCCACTGCTTCCACAGTTGCTTTGCGCGCTGCTGACATCGCAACCGTGGCAGGGCTGGGCTGGTTGATAGCACCGCGCGCCTTTTCCCGATTAGTCGGTGGATGGGCCTGGCTACTAGCGACTGTTGTGCTCGTTGCCGGCGTATTGGCTTGGTTGTCTCTGCGTCGGCTTTCTCGACTCGATCTGTCACAGGTTCGCCTTCCGGGACCCGTCGCCTTCGTCATGACCGTGGCGGCATGGCTTTTGGAGGCGGTTCTGGTGTGGCAGTGCGCTCGATGGGCGGGCATCGAGTTGTCAGCATTTGACGCTGTACTAGTTACGACGGTGGCTGTCTCGGCACAGATTGCGGCTATTGCTCCGGGTGGATTTGGGACTTATGAGGCGGCTTCCGTGGCCGCCTACGCGGTGCTCGGTCATGGTGCTAAAGATGCCTTGGTTGCTGCCTTGGCCGCCCACGCTCTTAAGACGGCATGGTCGCTGTTGGTCGGTGCTGTCGCCGTGTGGTGGCCCCAGCCCGGCGTGTTGGGCCGTTTCCGACTGCCGGCTCACCTGCCACTGGCGCCTGATCCTGCTCCGGCGGGGCCTGTCGACGCACCCGTGCTGCTATTCATGCCGGCCCTGAATGAGGAGGCGACCGTAGGTCGCTGTGTGGAGCGGGTGCCCTCAGAAGTTTGTGGGCGCCGAGTTGAGGTGCTCGTAGTCGACGACGGATCCACTGACCGGACCGCTGAAGTGGCCCAAGCGGCTGGTGCCACGGTGGAGTCCTTCCCTTCTTGTCGCGGTCTCGGTGCTGGAGTGCGCTACGGGTTGTCCGTCGGTGTGGCGAATGGGGCTGCAGCCATCGCTTTTTGCGATGCTGATGAAGAGTACCCACCGGAGGAGTTGGAGAACTTGGTCGCTCCGATTCTTGCTGGTGAGGCTGATTATGTGGTGGGTAGTCGCTTTGCCGGGACTATCGAGCACATGCGACCGCACCGACGCTTCGGGAACAAGGTTTTGAGCCGTCTACTTTCGATCGTGGCTCGACGCCGAATAAATGACGGGCAGACCGGTTACCGGGCCTTTTCTCCGGCAGCGGCTCGAGCCGCCGAGGTGGTGCATGACTTCAACTACGCCCAGGTTCTGACTCTGGATCTTTTGGCCAAGGGTTTCCGGTACCACGAGGTGCCTATCAGCTACTGCTTTCGGACCACAGGCGAGAGTTTCGTAAAACTGGGCCGCTATCTGCGCAAGGTTGTTCCTGCCGTCTATCGGGAACTGAATACCGCTTGACCTCAGCTCACCTGATCGGAGAACGGGCTGTTGGCCTCTTCAGCGGGTATGCCGATGGTCTCAATCCTCGACCACGAATGTCTCGAACTCGGCGAGAGCCGTCTGCCAGGCCTCGTGATCGAAGGAGCCGTCAGTCTTGAGGGCGTCGGCGGCACTGACCCCCATGCGCAGTACGTGGTGAAGGTTGTCGGGGGTGTACAGACCTTGCCGTCCGAGGACCACAAGGCGGTCGAGGCTGTCGGTCCACTTGGCGATGGTGCCGAGATCGTTGGCATAGCCGGTTCGGTAGATCGGGTAGACGTGGGTCAGCCTCCTGGTCTCGGTGGCCACCAGAAGGGGCCGTGGCAGACCTTGGCCGACAAGGGAATCGGCCATCCAGTCGCCCAATTCGTTGTCAGTGGCCGCCCATATCTCGTCGCCTACTCGGCATGGAAGTTCGCAGCACAGCACGGTTCGGCCTTCGGGGTCAGGGCCGTCTCGGTAGTTCCGGGGCTCTGAGAGTCGGCTGATTGGCGTTTCGGGCGATGGGAGGTAGTGGGCGTCGTAAGGCGTGTACTGGTCTTGGTCACAGACCAAGAACACCAGAACCATGGCCCGGTGTTCCAATCGGCCCACGGCCTCGATCACAGATTGGGGCGGTCTTGGCGACACAAGGTTGATCAGGGCGGTGCTGTTGAGGGTCGATAGCACCCGATGTGCTGGGAGATCCCCATCCGTCAGTTTGATCGTCGCAGAGCCGTCGTTGAGTCGGATGCCGGTGATCTCGGTTGAAAGCTGGATGTCCACACCCGATTCGATGGCTGACTCAGCTAATCGTTCGCAGATACGCCCGTAGCCGTCGCGCGGGTATAGAAACGTTCGACCCGTCGGAGAGACACCGCGTGCAATTTTACGGATGATTGCTAGTGGTGAGCCGGCAGATACTCGACGGCGGGCCAGGGAGGCGTCGAGTTCGTCGGCGCTGACTCCCCACAGCTTCGTGGCGTACGGTTCATAAAATGCTTGACTGACCGTAGGTCCGAGCCCGGCTCGGAGGTGGGCAGCGAAGGTGTCGGCACGGGGTCTTCGCAACGGTGATGTCATGGCATCTAGCGCGGCACCGAGGGCGAACTTAGGACTCACACTGCGTAGAAGGTCCAAGGTCCGTAGCGGGAACGCGATCCATCGATCGTCGAGACGGATGCGGCCGTTGCGAGTGCGGACCTGCAACTCGTCTCCGAGAAGGTCCCTAAGGTCGGCGAGAATCTCTGGCTCGATCGAGGGGTGGAGACGGTGCGAACCTAGATCAACCCTTTGGCCCGCGATGGTAGGGCTGGCAGCCATACCTCCGACTTCGTCGGCCCTTTCGAGGAGGACTACTCGGTGGCCGGATTGCGCGGCCCGACGGGCGGCCGCCAGTCCGGTTGGACCTGCGCCGATAACTACTACCGGGTGTTCTGAGACAGTCGGCTTGGCGGCGCCCATGGGATTCAGCGAACCGGTGGTGGCTGGTCAGACCCTAGGAAACGCGGTCGTCGGTAGACCCCGGTAGGTAACGACTACCCGGTCGCCTCGGACGGCTGGAGAGACGGGCCCGGTGCGGATCCGGAGGCCAGACCCATCGTCGAGGCGGACTAGGACCATGGCGTCATGCCCGTAGTACTCGACGAGCTCGACCGAGCCGTGCCCGGGGACGTCATCCGAGGGGCTGCTGTCGACCTTGGCAACCAGGAGGTCTTCTGGTCGGAGCAGCACCTCTACCGGCCCATCGTTGTGGCCATCGGCATTACGCAGGAGGGAGACATCACCGAAGGGGAGGTGGGCGGTGGCGTCGCTGGCCTCGGCCCCGAAGAGGTTGACCTCGCCCACGAAGGAGGCGATCCACCGGCTGGCTGGACGTGTATAAATCTCGGATGGAAGGGCGAGTTGCTCAATTCGGCCATCGTTCATTACGGCGATCCGGTCACCTAACACGAAGGCCTCTTCCTGATCGTGGGTAACAAACACAGCGGTGATGCCGAGCTCGGTGAGAAGTCGGTGTACTTCGGTGCGAATCTCTGTGCGAAGTCCGGTATCGAGGTTGGAGAACGGTTCGTCGAGTAAAAGAACCTCTGGCCGGGGAGCTAGGGCCCGTGCGAGAGCCACGCGCTGTTGCTGTCCACCGGAGAGGGTGGCCGGTGAGCGATCTCTGAACCCTGTGAGGCCGACAGTTTCCAGGACTTCGTCAACGCGGCCATTGTTTCGTTGGTCGCGAGGGAGACCGTAGGCCACGTTTCGGGCGACTGTGAGGTGGGGAAACAGCGCCCAGTCCTGAAAGACCATCCCGATCCGTCGCCGGTCTGGCGGTACCCAAGTCCCCGGGCCGACCAGCGTTCGTTTATCAATGACCACCGAGCCGGCCTCGGGACGTTCCAAGCCGGCCATGGTTCGCAGGAGCGTGGTTTTACCGCAACCGCTTGGTCCCAGGAGGACAAGGACCTCACCGGATTCGACGAGGAGGTCCACTCCCTTCAGTATCGGTGTGTTGTTCAAGGCAACTTGGATGTTGCTAATCAGAAGCTTCGGAGCCGATCTCGTTTCCATGACCCCTGCAGGGTATCGGCCAGATTTCTTTGATGAAAAGGTTGCTATCTCAATTAGGAGAACTAGCCTCTCGCTCTGTAGTAGGTATACCTAACAGACGCTAGAAAGCGAAGCGTCTAGCCCACCTGATCGTTTCGGAGGAGAGACACGGATGAGTGAAGTCCAGACTTTGGAAAGAGCAAAGAAAGTAGTGAAGGCAAGTCGTCGATCGAAGATCATCGGCGCGTTCATGGTGCTTTCAATGGCTGCAGCCGCCTGTGGCAGCGATGACGGGGCTGCTGTTCGCGAGATTGGCTCAACTAGTGCCTCCTCTTCCGGTTCCGGTTCTGGCTCTGGTTCCGGTTCTGGTTCCGGCTCGGCTTCCGGCCCAGCCTCGGCTTCCGGCTCTGGTTCGGCGAGTGGTAGTGCCAGCGCCTCAGCGGCCGCTTCTGCCGCAGATCGCACCGTAGGTGACGATGGTTATGACTATGCCTCTGATGTGAGTAGTCACCGCATGATCCCGGCAGATGTCTGTGACGTGAACGCTTTGCTGCCCAAGGGTGAGGCGATCGATTGGGCAGCTGTCGAGGCCGTCTACCAAAACGGCGGTAACTCGGTGAAGTCGAGCGGAGCCGTCCGGACCTTGGCAGGTTTCGCTTCCGGTGAGGGCAAGAAGCATGGTGTCGACGAGTACTACGGCACTGCCACGCCTCTGGATGATTTCGTGTCATCGGCGATCCAGGGAACAGGAGAGTTCGCTGGGGAGAGTGACTCGGTTAGACGCCAGGGTGTCCAAAAGGGCATTCAGAACCAGATCTTGGTTGCGTGGACAGTTCACGAGTTGCACGCGGCACTGGCCAAGGCTGTTGATGGAAACTTCGATGCAGAGTCAGGTGCTCCCCACAACTGGGACGAGGGCTGGGCGTTCTATTCCGGGGCCGAGCCGGGTTGCGCCGCTTACGGGACCGGCAACAAGCGAGGCAAGGACTTCGGAACCCTTTCTGATGATGGTGAGACCAGTGTTGCTAACGCAAACATCCTTGCTCATTTCATTGCTGGCCGGGATGCCTTGCTGGCGGGTGATGCTGCCGGGGCTCAGGCAGCGGCTGATGAGATCAAGCGCAGTTTGGTTGTCATCTATTCCCAGGCGTCGCTGAAGTACGCCAAGAAGGTCGATAGTGACTTGGCTGGTGGTGATCAGGAGGCAGCAAGGATCCATCAGGCTGAGGGCTACGCCTTCTGGCGGGTTCTTGCTCCGATGGTCGCAGGCGCTGGAGCTGATACCGCCACTGTGGATGCCTTTTACAGCCTTTCGGCGCAGCCTGCCGCAGGTGGCTACGACCTAATCGCTGACGCCATCGCCCCGGCACTCGAAGCCCACGGGATTGGTTGGACAGACCTTGGGGAGTACTGAGCGCAGTTGATGTTCCGGCTCGCTCGCCACCTTCCTTAGTGGGCGAGCCGGACGGGATCCGGCGGGATCCTGCGTCTACCGGTCCCGGGCGGGGGCTGGTGGATTGCCGGCGGTTTCGTGGCGTCGAGGCACCACGGAACCGCCGGCCCGTTCGCGTCTCTCGACTATGGATCCGGTGGACGCCGCGCTCCTCCAGATGGCCATCCTCCTTTTGATCCTTGGGACGGCAGCGGTGAACGGTCTTGTTGTCTTTGTCGGCGTTCGCCGGTTCCTAGTCGACGGCCGGCTCGCTCTACCTAGGTACTGAATAGACGTTGGCAGAGCTAGACGGCGCTGGCGATCTCGACTGAGGCCAACAACTCCAGTGCGATGGTCACCGGTAGACCGACCACGTTGTCGCGGCTGCCCACTAGCGAAGTCACGAAGTCGGCGGCCCCGCCTTGTATGCCGTAGCCGCCAGCTTTGTCCAGGGGCTCACCAGTGGCCACATAGGCAGTGATCTCGTTTTCGGATACAGGCCGCCAAGTAACTTCGGTCCACGCCGTCGTTGAGGCTGTACCGCCGGGGCCAGCCACAGCTACACCAGTCACTACGTGGTGCCCCCGTCCGGACAGACGCCGGAGCATGTCGGTCGCCATTTCGACGTTCTCCGGCTTGCCGAGGACGACACTGTCCAGTACCACGACTGTGTCAGCGGCTATGACCAGTTCACCGCGGAGAGCTACGGCATCGCGTTTGTCCCGGGCCAGACGTTCCACCATGGCGGCTGGGCTCTCGCCGGGTCGCCGGCCCTCGCAGACGTCAGCGGGTCGGACCTCAGGCACCAAGCCGACCGATTGCAATAGGTCCAATCGGCGTGGCGATGCCGAGGCTAAGACCACTGGAAGCGAGAACACTGCTACCGGTGAACGGGTAAAGGGCCTGTATCAGCCGCCAGACACCAAAACTTCGGCATCAGCTGGCGGAGGTGTGGCGTCGTCTGGGTCATCCAGCCATCCTGCCGGGAGGAGCACGGGTTTCGGTCCATTGCGGTGGCTGCGAGGGACCCGGAGAGATGCAGGATCCAGGGTCATCGCTGGATCGACGGATTTGAGAAGGCTGGTTAGAAGAGCATTGAGGTGGTCGAGGTCGCGGACCTTCTGCAGGGTGTCCCGGACCTGTGGACCGGTGGCGTAACCCTTTAGGTACCACGAGGTGTGTTTGCGGAAGTCCTTGATGCCGTGGGGGCCGGCCCACTCCACCAGGAGTCGTGCATGGCGGGCCATCGCCCGAGTCACGTCGGCCAGTACCGGTGGCCGTCCGGGTTCGGCTCCCCCAGCGTCTGGGTGGGGGCCGAAAACAGTGGCAAGGTCGCCGAACAGCCATGGTCGACCTAGGCAGCCACGGCCCACCACCACGCCGTCACATCCGGTGGAGCGCATCAGCCGAAGGGCATCCCATGGCTCCCATACGTCACCGTTTCCGAACACCGGGATGGAGGTCACCACAGCCTTGAGCGCAGCCACGGCGGTCCAGTCGGCCTCGCCGGAGTAGAGCTGCTCGGCGGTACGGGCATGCAGGGACACGGCCGAAGCACCCACCGCCTCAGCGATGCGGCCCGCCTCGAGGAAGGTGAGGTGATCGTCGTCGGTTCCCTTGCGGAACTTGACCGTCACGGGCACGTCCCCGGCCCGGTCCACAGCGGCCCGCACGATGGACTCGAACAACCGGGGCTTCAGAGGGATGGCCGCGCCGCCACCCTTGCGGGTCACCTTGGGCATGGGACAGCCGAAGTTCATGTCGATGTGGTCGACCCGGCCCTCGCCGACCAGCATCTTGGTCGCTCGGCCGATGCTCTCGGGTTCGGTGCCGTAGAGCTGGATACTGCGGGGTGTCTCGTCGGGATCGAAGTGGGCCAGTCGTGACGTTTTAAGGTGCCCGTCGACCAGGCCGCGGGCGGTGATCATCTCGCTTACGTAGAGCCCAGCACCGAACTCGCGACACAGGGACCGGAACGGTGCGTTAGTGACCCCTGCCATGGGGGCCAGCACGACGGGAGGCCAGACCTCCAGTGGGCCGATCCGGGGTACGGCGAACTCGCCGGAGGCAGCCGGCTTGACGTGTTCGTTCACCTCGGATCGCAGGCCCATTCTGTTAAGGCTACGGGTCGGATCAGGTAGCGATCCGGAAGCCCTGATGGCCGGTGGTGCTGTCCGGGGTGCTGGACGTCCGGGCGGCCAGTCGGTAGCGGTGGCAGTAGCTGTCGTGACAGAGGAACGAGCCACCCTTGAGGACACGGTTTACTCCCATTGGCGGTCCGTTCGGGTCGACCAGCGTCCCGTCGGATCCGTCGGGACGGTGGCTGGCCGTGAACCAGTCAGCGGTCCACTCCCACACATTGCCCGAGCAGTTGTAGAGGCCGTAGCCGTTGGGTTCGAAGGCATCCACCGGGCATGTCCCGGCCCAGCCGTCAGCGCCATCGTCGTGGCTCCAGAACGTGCCGGTGAAGATGTTGAACCGGTGGTCGTCAGCGCCGCCGGGCTGGTTTTCGTCCCCCCACGGGAGGCGCTTGTGCTCAAGTCCGCCCCGGGCCGCGTACTCCCACTCGGCCTCTGTGGGAAGCCGTCCGCCGACCCATTTGGCGTAGGCCACGGCATCGAACCACGACATGTGAACCACCGGATGGTCACCCCGGTCAGCAAGATCGCTCTGCGGGCCCTCGGGATGGCGCCAGTCGGCACCGAATACCTGACGCCACCATTCGGCGCCCACCACGCCTCGGGTCTCGTCGAAGTTGTCGGGAAGGTGACCGGCGAACACGAATGACCATCCCTCCAGTTCGGCGGTGGTCCGGTGGCCGGTGGTGTCCACGAAGGTCGCGAACTCGGTGGTGGTCACCGAGGTGGACGAGATGGCGAACGGGGAGAGGTGGACGGAGCGGACCGGGCCCTCACCGTCGGCTGGGTAGGCGTCCTCCTCGTTGCCCATGAGGAAGCTGCCCCCGGGCAGGTCAATCCGACGGTCGGTGGCCACCATGGAACGATCTTCGCGCCTACGGGCTGGCTTCGGATCGGGTAGCCGCTCAGGCCAGACCGGCGATGAAGCGACGAACGGCCGCTGCGCACTCGGAAGGCGCCTTCACGTGGACCATGTGTCCCTGGTCCGGAACGACTACCGACTCGCGCACGTCGAGATCCCGTTCGAAGAGGCTGGCCGACGCGGCGAAGCGCTTATCGTGCTCACCCAGTAGGACCAGCACAGGCACCTGGATCTCGGCCAGGTGGTCGATGACGTACGAGTCGTGGTGCATGGAGATCTCCTCGGACCCCGGAGGCACCCCGATCTTGACGGCTGACTCGCGAACCGACTCGTTCCACTGTTCGCGGGCCTCAGCCTTGCGGAAGCCCGGCCCGGTGGCCACCAGCACCAGTCCGGCCACCTCGTCGGGATGATCCACGGCGTGCGCTAGGCACAGGAAGCCGCCGAGGCTGTGGCCCATGAGGATGGCCGAGCCGCCGCCAGAGCCGACCGCGTGATCGCGCACGGCGGCAAGGTCGGCCAGCACATGTTTCCGCGAGTAGGCGCCCGGCGGTGGAGCATCGCTGTCGCCGTGGCCCCTGAGGTCCCAGGTCACGACCTGATGCCCACCGGCCGGTTCTCCGACGAGTTCCCCGACGAGGGGCGTCCAGACCGAGCGGTCGTTGGCCCAGCCGTGGGTGGCAACGATGGGCGGCCGGCCCGCGGCCCCGGCATCGCCCGATGAATCCACCGCGATCGAGATCCCGTCGGCGGCGGTAATTCTCAGGGCTTCAGTGCCCATTAGAGCCCTCGGAAGAATTCGCGGAGATCGGCGACCAGTTCGACGGGCCGCTCCATCGCGGCGAAGTGGCCGCCGCGATCGTGCTCGCGCCAGAAGGTGACGTTGCGGTCGGCCTCCACCCAGCGGCGCCGACCCACCATGAGCTCCATGGGGAAGGCCGAGACGCCGAGCGGAACATCGGGGTTGGGCGGCGGGAGCTTCCCAGCCGCCAGGTCCTTCCCGAACTCGAAATAGAAGCGGGTCGACGATGTGATGGTCCCGGTGAACCAGTAGGTGGCGACGTTAGCCAGCAGTTGGTCACGGTCGACGACGTCCAGTGCATCGCCATCGTGGTCGGTCCAGCCGTGGAACTTCTCGCCGATATAGGCCAACAGCCCGACCGGCGAGTCGTGGAGGCCGGCACCCACCGTCTGGGGACGGGTGCGCTGGATCTCGAAGTAGCCGCTGTCCTCCTTCTGGTACCAGGCGACCCGGTCGAGGTGCTGCTGTTCGGCCGGCGTGATGTCGGCCAGATCGTCGTCCCTTCCAGGGGGAAAGGCGGCGACCATGTTCAGGTGGCAGCCGGTCACGTGGTCCGGAGCATGGCCTGCTACGTGCTGGGAGATGATCGACCCCCAGTCGCCGCCTTGGACGCCGTAGCGGTCGTAGCCCAGCCGGGCCATGAGCGCGGCGAAGGCACGTCCGGTGCGGTCGGGCCCCCAGCCCCGTTCGGAGGTCGGGCCCGACCAGCCGTAGCCGGGAAGCGACGGGGCGACCACGTGAAAGGCGTCAGCGGGGTCTCCACCGTGGGAGGCCGGGTCGGTCAGCGGACCCAGGACCTCGAGAAATTCGACGATCGAGCCGGGCCAGCCGTGCGACAGCAGCAGGGGTCGGGCGTCGGGTTCGGGAGATCGGTGGTGGATGGCGTGGATCTGCTGGCCGTCGATAGTGGTGACCAGTTGCTCAAAGGCGTTGATCCGAGCCTCGGCGGCCCGCCAGTCGAACCCATCGGCCCACCAGCCGGCCAGATCACGCAGCCAGCGTTGGTCACAGCCGTAATCCCAGCCGGTGTCGGGAATCTGGTCAGGCCAACGGGTGTCGGCCAGACGGCGTCTCAGGTCGTCGATCGCCTCGTCGGTGATCGACACGGTGAACGGTTTGATCAGATCGATTTCGGGGGGCACCGGGCGACCGTACCCGTGGTGAGTGGTCGGCTGGAAAGCCGGACCGGAATGGGGATTACGGTCGATAAAGGGCCCGATCAGGGGACGACGGAAACAGGACGAGGAACATGGATCTGAATGGCGCACGGGTACTGGTGACCGGCGGTTCGAAGGGGATCGGGGCCTCACTGGCCCGGGCCTACGCTGCGGCCGGTGCCAACGTGGTGGTGGCCGCCCGTCCGTCAGACGAGTTGGATGCGGTGGCCACCGAGGTGGGCGGTCACGCCGTGGCCGTCGACCTGACCGACGCGGCAGCCGTCGAGGATTTCATCCCGGGCGTGGAGGCCGACCTCGGACCGGTCGACGTGCTGGTCAACAACGCGGGCATGGAGACCATCGACATGGCGGCGGTCATCGACCCGGCGGTCATCCGGGCCACCACCCGGCTGAACCTCGAGGCGCCCATGGTCCTAACCCGACATGTTCTGCCTCAGATGCTGGAACGCGGTCGGGGGCACTTGGTGTTCCTGTCGTCGATCGCCGGCACGGCCGGGTTCCCGACCATGGCCACCTACTGCGCCACCAAGGCAGGGATATCCAACTTCGTGCGGGCGCTCACCCTGGAACTCAAGGCGACGTCGATCGGCACGACCACCGTGGCGCCGGGGCCGGTAGCCACCCGCATGTGGGAGGCCGTGGAGTCCACGTCACCGAGCGGCCAGAAGGTGCTGGACCGAATGAACGCCGTCCGGATGCTCCCCATTGCCGACCCGGATCGGCTGGCCCGCAAGGTGGTGGCGGCTACCCAACGGGGGACCCGTCATGTCCGGACGCCACGGCGCCTCATGGGCAACTTCCTGATGGCCGAAGGGGCGAACCGGATGACCGGTGCCCTGCTGGCCGGGGTAAAGCTCGACCCCACGGACAGCCGACGGTGATCAGGCGTGTTCGGCGAGCTCTCGGAGGCGACCCAGCACGGTGGCGGCTTCGCCACCGATCGGTGTGACGTTCAGCGATGTCACGCCTGCGTCCTTGTAGGCGGCCAGACGGTCGACCACGTAGGCCTCGTCGCCACACAGTGACGTGTTCTCGATGAGCTCGTCGGGGAGCAGGCCGGCGGCCTCCTCCTTGCGCCCGTCCAGGTAGGCGTCTTGGACGGCGGCCGCCTCGTCGGCGAAGCCGTACTGGCGGCACACGTCGTTGTAGAAGTTCTTCCCGCGGGCGCCCATCCCACCGATGTAAAGAGCGGCCATGGGCCGGCCTAGGTCGCGGTACTGAGCTGCATCGTCGCCAATGGCCACTAGGCCACCGGCCACCACGTCGAAGTCATCGAGCGCCGCATCGCGCCGGGCGAGCCCTGCGTTTACCGCGTCGCCCCACACCTGGGCCATGCGCTCCGGGTAGACGAGGAACGGCAGCCAGCCCTCGCACGACGCAGCGGTCTCTTCGACACTCTTCTGGCCGAGGGCGGCAATGTAGATCGGGATCTCGGCGCGCTTCAGATGGTTAATGATCTTCAACGGCTTGCCGAGGCCGGTGCCCTGGTCGGGCGGCAGCGGAAGGGTGAACACGTTGCCGTCGTAGACGAGGGGTTCGCGGCGCCACGCCGAGCGGCAGATCTCGATGATCTCCTTGATCCGGGTCAGGGGCTTGGCATAGGGCATACCGTGGAAGCCCTCGATGACCTGGGGGCCTGAGGCCCCCAACCCGAGCACGAAGCGGCCCTCGGACAGCGCATCCAGACCGGCAGCCGTCTGGGCCAAGAGGGCCGGGGTGCGGCTGTACGTGTTGAGGATTCCGCTGCCCAGTTCGACGGTTGACGTGCTAGCTGCCAGGTAGCCGAGCAGGCTTACGGCATCGAAGCCGTAGGCCTCGGGGATCCAGATACGGTCGACGCCGGCCGCTTCCAGTTCCCGAGCCTGAGCGGCCGCGGTCTGGGGGTCGGTGGCGTAGTTGAGGCTGGTGGAGATGCGCATGGCACCGAGCCTCGCAGGTGTGAATGGTCTCTGAGGAACCGGTCCCTGAGGAACCTGTTGTTCAGGGACCCTTGGTTGAATGATCAGTCGCGGGGAAACCAGCGCAGGATCACGGCTGACGCTGAGATCAGCATGGTGGCTCCGACCAGGATGGCCAGCGAGTAGCCGTCGGCGAACGCAGACCGGGCCACGGCCATAAGACCGGGTTGGAGGCAGGTCATGAGTCACACGGCCCCGAGGACCTGACGGACCGTCACCTACCATCTGCGCATGGATCCGCACGCCCTGTCGACTGACGGCTTCGTCACGGTTGACCGCGCCGAATGGGTGGCCCTCGCCGAGGCGGGGCTGCAGGGCCGCACGCTGGCGTCGCTGGCCACCATCACGGCCGACGGCATCGAGATCGCCCCCGTTTATTCGCCGGACGCCGACCGAGATCCGAACGGCTCCGACGATCGATTCGGACTTCCGGGTTCCGGCGACCGGACCCGTGGATCATCGGCTGCGGGACGGACGACCAACGGGTGGGACGTGCGGGCCCTGGTGGCTGACGACGGCCCGGACGCCGCCAACGCCACGGTGCTCGATGAACTCGAGCGGGGCTCCACCTCAGTGCTGCTCGACGTGGAGGCAATCGGCATCCGGTCGCTCGATGACCTCGACACCGTGTTGGCCGGTGTGCACCTCGAGATGGCGACCGTGGCCCTGATGCCCGGTCCGACCAGCGTGGCGGCCGCCGGATGGCTGCTCGACCTCTGGGAACAAAGGGGCACGCCGACCGATGAACAGGCCGGCCTCCTGGGTCTGGACCCGCTGGGTGTGGCAGCCCGTCACGGTGGTGAGCCAGACGTCGGTGATGGCGTGCTCGCCATCGTGGACCGTGCCCGGGGACTGCCCGGCGTTCGGGCGTTCACGGTGGATGGCACGGTGTTCGCCGACGCCGGGGCGAGCGACGCACGGGAGCTGGGCTGGACCACGGCCGGTGGGGTGGCCGTGCTACGGGCACTGGTCGATCATGGGTTGACCATCGACGAGGCTCTCGACCAGCTTGCCTTCACGTGGTCGGCCGATGCTGACCAGTTCCGGACCATCTGCCGGCTCCGAGCGGCGCGCCGACTCTGGGCCCGGGTTGCGGAGACAAGCGGCGCGGACACTGCCCATCGGGGACAGGTCCAGCACGCTATGGGTTCGGCGGTCGACCTGACCCGTCGGGATCCGTGGGGCAACCTCCTGCGGGGCACGGTGGCCGCATTCGCGGCTGGCATCGGTGGGGCCGACGCAGTGACGGTTCGTCCCTTCGACTCGGTTCTTGGTCGGTCCGACGCGTTCGGCCGACGAACGGCCCGCAATACCCAGGTACTTTTGCTCGAGGAGAGCGCCCTAGCTTCGGTCGTCGATCCGGCCGGTGGGTCCTGGTATGTCGAGGACCTGACGTCTCGCATGGCCGACGCAGCCTGGGACCGCTTCCGCGACGTCGAAGCGGCCGGAGGAATCGCCGCGGCGCTCACCTCGGGACTGATCGGCCGGGAAGCCGACGCCTGCTGGGAGGCTCGCCGGACCCGGCTGGCCACCCGGGCCGAAGCCATCACAGGCGTGTCAGAGTTCCCCGACCTCGACGAGAACCTCCCCGAACGGCCGCCGGCCCCGTCGGATCCGTCGGGGCCGTTACCTCTCCGACGCCGATCCGAGGCGTTCGAGGCCCTCCGGGACGCTGCGGACGCTGCGGAACTGACGCCCACGGTGCGCCTTGTAACGGTGGGCGATCTGGCCGATCACACGGCTCGGAGCACGTTCGTCACCAACCTTTACGCGGTGGCTGGCATCCGGGCGCTTGCTTGCCCCGCTTCGAACACCGGGTCGTCGGTGGCCGTGGTGTGTGGATCGGATGGTGGTTACACGGCGGAGGGTGTCGCCGTGGTGGCCGCCCTCCGGGCCGAGGGCATGTCCCGTATCCACCTGGCAGCTCGGGCGGCAAGCCTGGACGACGACTTGGTGGCTGCGCTGATTGGGGCGGGCGTCGACGAGTTCGTGCACGCCGGCTCCGATGTAATCGACCTGATGGGACGGACGCTGGATGCATTGGGTGTCGACACCCCGGTGGACGTCGAAGGGGAGTGGGCATGATCCCTGACTTCACGACAGTCTCTCTGGCGCCGGATACCGATGGTCGGGCTTCAGTCGACCCGGGTACAAGGGTTGATTCGGACGTATGGGTCGATCAGGTGGTGGCCGAGACGGGCTGCACACCCGACGAGTTGGCCCGCGACACCCCCGAACAGATCCGTGTGCCCATCCTCTCCACACCGGTCGAGGGTGCCGCCGACGGGTCTCTGAACACAGGAGTCACCGATGCCTGGCCGGGTGTCGCTCCGTACCTACGGGGCCCGTACCCGACGATGTACGCCAGCCAGCCGTGGACGGTGCGCCAGTACGCGGGCTATTCGACCGCCGAGGAGAGCAACGACTTCTACCGGCGCAACCTGGCCGCCGGCCAGAAGGGCCTCAGCGTGGCCTTCGACCTGCCCACCCACCGCGGCTATGACAGCGACCACCCGCGGGTGCCTGGTGACGTAGGAATGGCCGGGGTAGCCATCGATTCCATCTATGACATGCGGACACTGTTCGACGGAATCCCGTTGGATCGGATGAGCGTGTCGATGACCATGAACGGGGCGGTGCTGCCCATTCTGGCCCTGTACGTGGTGGCCGCCGAGGAGCAGGGGGTGTCGCCGGACCAGCTGGCCGGGACCATCCAGAACGACATCCTCAAGGAGTTCATGGTCCGGAACACGTACATCTATCCGCCGGGCCCGTCCATGCGGATCGTGTCGGACATTTTCGCCTTCACCAGCACCGAGATGCCCCGCTTCAACTCCATCTCCATCTCCGGCTACCACATGCAGGAAGCCGGGGCGACGGCCGACCTGGAACTGGCCTACACGTTGGCCGACGGCGTGGAATACGTGCGGGCCGGGATCGCCGCCGGACTGGAGGTCGACGCCTTCGCCCCCCGGTTGAGCTTCTTCTGGGCCATCGGCATGGACTTCTTCATGGAGGTGGCCAAGCTCCGGGCCGCCCGGCTCCTCTGGGCCGGCCTTATGCGCCAGTTCGAGCCGACTGACCCCCGGTCGTCGTCGCTGCGAACCCACTCCCAGACCTCAGGTTGGAGCCTCACCGCACAGGACGTCTACAACAACGTGGTCCGGACGTGCGTGGAAGCCATGGCCGCCACTCAGGGCCACACCCAGTCGCTGCACACCAACGGCCTGGACGAGGCCTTGGCGCTGCCCACCGACTTCTCGGCCCGTATCGCCCGCAATACCCAGTTGTTCCTCCAGCAGGAAAGCGGTACCTGTCGGGTGGCCGACCCGTGGGGCGGCAGTCACCATGTGGAGCGTCTCACCCGGGACCTTGCCGTGCGGGCGCTGGCCCACATGGATGAAGTGGAGGAATCAGGTGGTATGGCCAGAGCTATCGAGGCCGGGATTCCCAAGTTGCGGATCGAGGAGGCGGCGGCCCGTACCCAGGCCCGTATCGATTCCGGCCGCCAGTCGGTGGTCGGAGTGAACCGCTACCGGTTGGACACCGAGGATCCCCTCGAGGTGCGCAAGGTCGACAACGCCCAGGTCCGGGCTGACCAGTTAGCCAAGTTGGAACTCCTCCGGGCCGAGCGCAATCCGCAGGAGTGTGTCGCCGCACTGGAGGCCCTCACGAGAAGCGCGTCATCCGGTGATGGCAACCTGCTGGCGCTAGCCATCGACGCAGCGCGGGCGAGGGCTACGGTCGGGGAGATCAGCGACGCTCTCGAAAAGGTCTACGGGCGTTACGTGGCGGAGGTCCGCACCATCTCCGGAGTTTTCAACAGCGAGGTAGGCAATGGGGAGGCAGTGGCCTCGGCCCGTTCCCGAGTAGCGGCCTTCGAGGCCGACGCCGGTCGGCGCCCCCGGATCCTGGTGGCCAAGATGGGTCAGGATGGTCACGACCGCGGTCAGAAGGTCATCGCCACGGCATTTGCCGACCTGGGTTTCGACGTCGACATCGGGCCACTCTTCTCGACACCCGACGAGGTGGCCCGTCAGGCCGTCGAGAACGACGTCCACGTGGTGGGCGTGAGCTCGCTGGCCGCTGGTCACCTGACACTGATCCCAGAACTACGCGATGCCCTGACAGCCCACGGTCGCACTGATATCGCCATCGTGGTCGGTGGAGTCATCCCACCTGACGACCACGATGCGCTGCTGGCCGCTGGTGCAGCGGCGGTGTTTCCCCCGGGCACGGTGGTGGCCACCGCTGCCGTTGACCTGCTCGAAGCGCTGGTGGCCGGACCAGCCACCCGATAGACGATCCATGGACGTCCCCGAACTCGTCGACGGCGTGCTGGCCGGCGATCGAGCATCGATCGGTCGGGCCCTGACGCTCGTTGAGTCGAGCCACCCCGGCCACCAGGCCGAGGTGACCGCGCTGCTCGACGCCCTCTCACCCCACGCCTCGGATTCACACCGCGTGGGCATCACCGGGGTGCCGGGGGTGGGTAAGTCCACGTTCATCGAGTCTCTCGGGGGCCGCCTGACCGCGGCCGGCCGTCGGGTCGCCGTGGTGGCTGTCGATCCGACGAGCACGGTCACCGGCGGAAGCATCCTGGGCGACAAGACCCGCATGCTGAATCTGGCCAACGACCCGGCAGCGTTCGTCCGACCGTCGCCCAGTGCCGGAACGCTCGGCGGAGTGACCCGCACGACCCGGGAGTCGATGGTGGTGCTCGAGGCTGCTGGCTATGACGTGGTGCTCGTCGAGACAGTGGGCGTGGGCCAGTCCGAGATGGTGGTGGCCGGAATGGTCGACTTCTTCCTGTTACTGATGCTGCCGGGTGCCGGTGACGAACTTCAGGGCATCAAGAAGGGCGTGCTGGAGTTGGCCGACATGATCGCCGTGAACAAGGCCGACGGGGAGAATGCCCCGGCGGCCCGCACAGCGGTCCGGGACTACACGGCCGCGTTACGCCTCACCCACCCGACCAGCCCTACGTGGACCCCGCCGGTGGTGATGTGCGCCGGCCTGTCGGGCGAGGGTCTGGACGAGGTCTGGGGGCAGGTCGAGGCCCACCGCGTGGCGTTGACTGGCTCTGGCGAGTGGGCTGATCGGCGTCTAGCTCAACGTCTGGCCTGGATGTGGTCGATGGTCGAGGGCCGCCTACTAGCCGACCTCCGGGCCGATCCGGCGGTGCTGGACCTCCTTGGTGTCGTGGAGGCCGACGTCTTGGGCGGACGGACTTCACCGTCAACGGCCGCCCTTCGTCTACTCGACGCGTTCGGCACCTGACGGGCGTCCGGGAACCGGTGGAGATGGAACGGCGGGCGTTCCTGTGGGACGGCCTCCGGGCCGGAGCTGCGCTCGGTGTGACCAGCGGTGTGTGGGGGGCGGCCCTCCCGAGTGCACTGGCCGGCGGTCCGAGCGCCGGGCTGGGGTCGACGCCTTCGTCGGCGTTTTCGCCGGGCCCCTACGGATCGCTGGACGGTCGGACCCCTGATGGTCATGGCCTTGTGCTGCCCGAGGGATTTACTGCCCGGATCGTCGCCGAAGGCGGAGCACCGGTGGCCGGCACCGATCTCGTCTGGCCGCTGTTTCCCGACGGCAAGGGCACGGTGTCGGCTGACGACGGGGGATGGCTCCTCGTCTGCAACCACGAGGTATTCGACTTCCAGACACCAAATGGACCTCGTGGCGGGGCCTCGACCATCGGGTTCGCTCCCGACGGGTCGATCAGTGGCGCCTGGCCCGTCCTCGTCGGGAGCCACTCCAACAGCCGTGGGGCGGTCACCCCGTGGGAAACGTGGCTCTCCTGTCAGGAGGCGTTCGGCTCGGCGGCGGGCGACGGCAACGGCCTCGTCTGGGAATGTGACCCAACCGGTGGGCGACCAGCGGTGGCCCGCCTGGTGTTGGGACGTCGGACCCACGGATCGGTGGTCGTGGATCTCGGCGGGGGGCATGCCTACCTGACCGAAGCCCATCGGGACGGTCGTCTCTATCGGGTGGCCCTCTCCGATGTCGGCGACCCGTTGAGCGGAGCGGGCGACGAGTCCGGGCGGATGGAGGCCCTAGCCGTGGACCACGACGGTGGGGTCAGTTGGTTGTCGGTTCCCGACCCCGCTGGGTCGTTCCTCCCGACCCGGCTTCAGGCGCTCGACGGCCTGGTCACACCGATGGGCGGTGGCATCCAGATCCACGATGGGGTGCTGGTGTTCACCACCGGGCTCGACAACCAGGTCCACGCGGTGGACCTGGTGGCCGGCCACCACTCGGTGGTGTGGGACGGTTCGGGAGGACGTCGTCCGTTGCAAGGAATCGGCGACCTTGCGGTGGCTTCCTCCGGCGATCTATTCGTGTCCGAGGACCGAGGCGACATGGAGGTCGTGATGATCACGCCGACCGGGGAGGTGGCGCCGTTCTGCCGAATGGTCGGCAACGCCCACCGGTTCTCGGCGGTCACCGGACCGTGCTTCGACCCGTCAGGTACCCGGCTGTACGTCAGCTCGTTACGAGGCCGGGGCGAGGCCTTGGTGCGTGACGTGGTGCCCGATCTGGATTGGGGCACCGGGGCAGAAGGACGCCACGTCGGCGTGACCTACGAGATCAGTGGCCCCTTCCGCTCAGAGGCCGTGATTCTCGGAGGTCAGTCGACCACGACGGTGGTCCCGGCGTCGACGACTGGTGCACCATCTACGACAGCGGCCAACGAGGACACCGCTACGAGTCCGACCGTCACTACCACCGTCACCGCCTCGTCGACGACCGGCGAGCCCTCTGGAAAAGTTGCTGACGGCAACCCTGTCGAGAGTGAAACCACCAGAAGTCCCCGTGGGGACGGTGGGTTGGTAACGCCGATCGGTCTGGGTGCGGCGTTACTCGCTCTTGGCGGCGCCCTAGCCCTTCGCAGACGGCGGGACCGAGATATCGACGGGAGTTAGAACTCCTCGTCGAACGCCACGTCGCCCTCGACGCCCACCTGGTAGGCGGCCACAGTGCGTTCGAAGAAGTTCGTGACCTCCTGTACGTCTTGGAGCTCCATGAACCCGAACGGATTGGTGGTGTTGTAGCGGCGATCCAGGCCCAACTGGGCGAGGCGCTGGTCAGCTACGAACTGCAGGTACTGCTTCGTGTCGGCGGTCGACATGCCGGGCACGCCCTGGCCGAGGAGATCCTCAGCGAACTGGAACTCGCACTCGATGGCCTCGTCGAGCATCTCGTAGATGCGGTTGCTGAGGTCCTCGTCGAACAGGTTGGGTTGTTCACGGCGAACCGTGCTGATGACCTCGAAGGCAAAGTTCATGTGGCAGCTCTCGTCACGGAACACCCAGTTGGTGCCGGCGGCCAGGCCGTTGAGCAGGCCTTTAGAGCGGAGGAAGTACACGTAGGCAAAGGCAGCAAAAAAGAACAGCCCCTCGATACAGGCGGCGAAGCAGATGAGATTCAGTAGAAACGTCTTGCGTTTCTCGTCGGTGTCGAGGTCGCCGAGGTTTTCGGCAGCGTTCATCCACTTAAAGCAGAACTCGCCCTTCTTGGCGATCGACGGGATGCTGTGAATCGCCGTGAAGGCGGCCTCCCGCTCAGCCATATCGGGTATGTAGTTGTCCAACAGGGTCAGGTAGAACTGGACGTGCAGCGCCTCTTCGTAGAGCTGGCGCGACAGGTACATCCGGGCCTCGGGGGCGTTGATGTGCTGGTACAGGTTGAGCACCAGGTTGTTGGAGACGATCGAGTCGCCCGTGGCGAAGAAGGCCACCAACCGGTTGATGAGGTGCTTCTCGGCCGGGACGAGCTTGCGGTCCAGGTCGGGGATGTCGTCGGAGAAGTCGATCTCCTCGACTGTCCAGGTGTTCTTGATGGCGTCCCGGTACATCTCGTAGAACACCGGGTAACGCATGGGCCGCAGCGTCAGATCGAAACCGGGGTCCAAGATGTTGGCCCGGCGCGTGACCGGAGCGGCCTCCGGGGCCTCTAGGGGATCAGCAGCCGGGTCGAAGGGAACTTCTGCGAGAGCCATTAGTCGCACGCCTCACAGGACTCGGGGTTCTCCAAAGAGCAGGCCACGGCCTCCTCGTCGGAGAAGGTGGGCTTCTCGGCCGGTTCACCACCGCCGGTTGGATCCAGGGGTCCGCCGGTGGTCGTCTTGTTGATCCGGGTGGCCGGTCGGGACCGCAGGTAGTAGGTGGTCTTCACTCCAGACTTCCAAGCATGGAGGTACATGGAGCTGAGCTTGCCGATGGTCGGTGACTCCATGAACAGGTTTAACGACTGGCTCTGGTCGATGTAGGCACCCCGGGCAGCAGCCATGTCGATCAGCGATCGCATGGGTACCTCCCAGGCGGTGCGATAGACGTCTTTGAGGTCATCGGGCATGCCCTCGACGTCCTGGATGGAGCCCTCCGCCGTCTTCACCCGGTTGGCCATGGTCTCGTTCCACAGGCCCCGCTGCTGAAGCTCGCGCACCAGATAGCGGTTGATCTGCATGAACTCCCCCGACAGGGTCTCGCGCTTGAATAGGTTGGAGACTTGGGGTTCGATGCACTCGCAGCAGCCGGCGATTGAGGCGATGGTGGCCGTCGGTGCGATGGCGATGAGGAGCGAGTTGCGAAGGCCGTGCTCGGTTATCCGGGCCCTGAGGGTGTCCCAACGGGCGGTGTCGGACGGTGCGACGCCCCACAGGTCGAACTGCAGGTCGCCCTTGGCGGCCCGGGTCAGCCCGTAGTTCTCGTGTGCGCCGGAGGCCTCGGCGAGTTCCGTCGACGCCCAAAGGGCGTTGAAGTAGATCTCCTCGGAGATCCGTGACGACAGGGAGCGGGCCTCGTCCGAGTCGAACGGCATACCGAGCTTGAAGAAGACGTCCTGGAGGCCCATGAGACCCATGCCGACCGGTCGCCACGCCGAGTTCGACGTCGATGCCTCGGGGGTCGGGTAGTAGTTGATGTCGATGACCCGGTCGAGGAACGGCACTGCCAGGCGAACCACCTCGGCCAGACGGTCGAAGTCGAAGGTTCCATCGGTCACGAGGGCCCCCAGGTTGACCGAGCCGAGGTTGCACACCGCGGTCTCGTCCTGGTCGGTGACCTCGAGGATCTCGGTGCATAGGTTCGACAGATGGACGACACGCCCGTCGGTGCCCGTCTGGTTGCATTTCAGATTGGAGGCGTCCTTGAAGGTCATCCAGCCATTGCCGGTCTGGGCCAGCGATCGCATCATCCGGCTGTAGAGCTCACGGGCCGGGATCTGGCGCTCGTAGATGCCTGCTTCCTCGGCCTTGAGGTAGGCGGACTCGAAGTCGGGGCCGTACAGGTCGGTGAGGTGTGGAACATTTGCTGGGTCAAATAGCGACCATTGCCAGTCCTTTTCGACCCGTTCCATGAACAGGTCGGGAATCCAGTTGGCCAGGTTCAGGTTGTGGGTTCGACGCTGCGGGTCGCCGGTGTTCTCCTTGAGGTCGAGGAAGTCCTCGATGTCGGAGTGCCAGGACTCGAGGTAGACGCACGCCGCGCCCTTGCGGCGACCTCCCTGGTTAACCGCGGCGACGGAACTGTCGAGGGTCTTGAGCCACGGAATGATGCCGTTTGACAGGCCGTTCGTGCCCCGGATCAACGAGCCCTTGGAGCGGATGCGGTGCCACGCCACACCGATGCCGCCGGCGAACTTCGAGAGCTTGGCGATGTCGGTGTAACGCTTGTAGATGCCGTCGAGGCTGTCCTCGGGCGAGTCCAGCAGGTAGCAACTGGACATCTGCGGGTGACTGGTGCCCGAGTTGAAGAGTGTGGGGCTGGACGGTAGGTACGCCAGCGACGAGATGAGCCGGTAGAAGCGGATGGCCTCGTCGGGGCAGGTCGATAGACCGCAGGCCACACGCAGGAAGAAGTACTGCGGGGTCTCGACGACCATGCGGTTCTCCGGGTGGCGCAGGAGGTACCGGTCGTAGACGGTGCGAAGTCCGAAGAACTCGAACAGGTGATCGCGCTCGTCCTCAATGGTGTCGTTCAACTTGCGAGCATTGGTGGCTACGAACTCGGCCACCTCGGTACCGATGAGGCCCTGCTCGACGCCCATGGCCACCGACTGTGAGAAGGAGTGGATGTCCTGGTTGCGGACCTCCTTGTCGACCACCGTGGCCAGCAGGCGGGCGGCCAGACGAGAGTAGTTGGGCTCCTCGACGATGAAGGCCGCCGAGGTCCGGATCGACAACTCGTCGAGCTCCTCGGTGGTGGCGCCGTCGCACAGGCCCGAGATGGTCCTAGTGGCCACCCGCATCGGATCGACGCCCGGTAGGCCATCGGCACACCGTTCCACGGCTCGCACGATCTTGTTGACGTCGACCGCTTCCAGGTCGCCGTTGCGCTTCCGCACCCGCATGGTGGTGCTGGAGTTCTCGGTCGATTCGACGTCCGTGTCGCCGATCCGTTCATCCGTGAGTGCCATCTCGTGTCCTCTTCCCCGGTTCCCGCCGGTCGTCTCCTGAACCCTCCACCGTTGCCGGTGACCTGTCCCCTCGTTGTTCGGGTGATGGACCGTGGCCTCCCATCTTGTAACCGTCCCGGTTGCTCGGGTCGGTAGAGGGCGAGTCGGGTACTTCCTCCCGGGACTTGAATTGCACGCATGTAACTACAACCATGTCAAGTTATTCGTGCGGCCCGGGCAGGATTTCTTGAGAGTCGCGCCACGGGTGGTCGGGAAAGGATGAATACCGGGTGTATTCGCGCTCCGAGTGGTCGACGCCCAGCGGCGGCCGGTAGGCCGCAGTCCGGCCTAGCGTGTTGCTCGTGAGCCACTCCACCCCCATCCTCGACGTTGACCTCGCTGCATTCGAGAACGGTGACGAGGCAACCCGGCGAGCGGTGGTTGACGGGACGATGCGGAGCCTGACTACCGGCTTCGTCTACGTGCGCCACGACCTCTCCGAGAATCTTCTGGATGAGGCTTACGGTCGTCTGGCCGACTTCTTTGCCCTGCCCCGGGATCGCAAGGACCGCTACACGGTGCCTGGCGCCAACGGCCAGACCGGGTACACCGGCCTCCTCGTGGAGACGGCGGCCATCTCCGACGTGCCCGACTGGAAGGAGATGCTCAACTGGAGTGCCCCGGTTCCCGAGGGGCATCCGTTGAGGAAGCGCTTCCCCCATCGGTATGGCGAACAGGTGCTCCCAGATGAGGATCTGCCGGGCATTACCGAACTGCTAACGGCGTTCCACGAGGCCACGCTCGGCCTGCAGCGTCGGGTGTTGCGAATCCTGGCCGCAGGTCTCGGTGTCCACGAGAACTACTTCGACGTGATGCTGAACGATGGTGCCGCACTGACCCGGGCTCTGCATTACCCGTCCATGGACGCCGCCCCCGGCGATGAGCACGTGTGGGCGGCCGAGCATGGCGACATCAACCTCATCACCGCGCTGCCGCGGGCCACGGCTCCCGGTCTACAGGTCAAGGTTGGCGATTCTTGGGTGGATGCTTCGCCGCCGGACGGACACGTCATCATCAACACCGGGATCATGCTGGATCACCTGACCAACGGGGTGATCCCGCCGGGCATCCACCGGGTAGTGGCCAACGGCCCGGGCGAACGTCATTCGGTGGTGCAGTTCTGCCACCCCACGCCGTGGACCATGCTGGCGCCCATCTCGACATGCGTGACGCCGGATAATCCGCTCCGCTATCCGACGATCACGGCATCGGATCGGCTGGAACAGGTGATCTGGGAGATCAATCTCGTGGAGTCAGGTCGCCGGCTCGACTGAGAGCCCGCCCGCTTCCGGATGGTGCGCGCTTCAGGCGACGGTGAGTGAGAACTGGAGCTGGGCGCCCTCGATGGTCACCGCGGTCGCTCCGCCGTCCGGGCTGCTAGCTGGGTCGCCGTAGACGATGTCGGCGGCCAGGACCTGACCGGCCACATGGGCCTCATGGATGCGGATCGCGTCGAGTACCGCCTCATCGCCGTCGACCGTCAGTTTGATGCGGTCGGTTACCACCAGATCGGCGTCGCGTCGGGCCTGCTGGACATGGCGGACCACGTCACGGGCCAGACCCTCACAGGTCAGTTCGTCGGTCACCTCGGTATCGAGCACGACGACGGCGTCGCCACTACTCAACGCTCCAGCCGTGACCCCCTCGGGTGACTCGACGCCCAACTCGAACTCGTCGGCGGCCAGCACGTGGCCGGCTACGGTCACTGTCCCATCGTCATTGCGGACGTAGTCGCCGGATCGGGCTTTGGCGAACACTGACTGGACGTCTCCGCCGAGGCGGGGTCCGAGGGCCCGCCCGTCGGGGCGGAGCACGAACCGGGCATGGGATTCCAGGTCGTTGGTCAGGTGCACGGCCTTTACGTTGACTTCGTCGAGCAGCAGGTCGAGCAGCTCAGCGAGCGTTTCGCTGTCGGTGCCCGCCACCGACAACGACGACAGGGGAAGCCGCACCCGGAGACCGTGATCCTCGCGGAGTCGAAGGGCTGTCGAGGCCACATCGCGGAGGCGGTCCATCCGGTCCACGAGATCGGGGTCCGACGGGAGGTCCGCTGCATCAGGCCAGTCCTGGAGATGGACGCTGGTCGAGCCACCAGTCAGGCCAGTGTGGATCTCCTCGGCCACCATGGGCAAGAACGGGGCGGCTACTCGACAGAGGGTGACGAGCACCGTGTAGAGGGTGTCGTGTGCGTCGCGCTTGTCGACAGCCTCGTCGGTGTCGGCCGTCGGGTCGGTGGCCGCCCGGGCCCAGAAGCGGTCACGGCTGCGTCGGATGTACCAGTTGTTGAGGGCGTCGAGGAACCCCTGGATCTCGGAGGTGGCCCCGGGCAGGTCGTAGGTGTCCATTCGGTCCTGCACTGACTCGACGAGGCGGCGGGTCTTAGCCAGCAGATACCGGTCGAGCAGGTGGGTGGAGTCGGTCCGCATGGTGGCCCAGTGGCCGTCGACGTTCGCGTACAGCGTGAAGAATGAGTAGGCGTTCCAGACGGGCAGCAGCACCTGGCGCACCACATCGTCGATTCCGCTGTCGGTAATGCGAAGGTCGCCACCCCGGACGATGTTGGACGACATCAGGTACCAGCGCAGGGCATCGGCACCTTGGGCCTCGAAGATGGCCGATGGTTCGGTGTAGTTGCGGTGCTTCTTGGAGAGCTTTGCCCCGTCCTCGGCCAACAGGATCCCGTGGCAGATGACGTTCTGGAAGGCCGGTCGGTCAAACAGGGCGGTGGCCAACACGTGGAGGGTGTAGAACCAGCCGCGAGTCTGGTTGATGTACTCGACAATGAAGTCGGCCGGGAAGTGCTCCTCGAAACGCTCTCGGTTCTCGAACGGGTAGTGGAGTTGGGCGAATGGCATGGAGCCCGACTCGAACCAGCAGTCGAGCACCTCGGGCACTCGACGCATGGTGGAACGGCCGGTCGGATCGTCCGGGTTGGGTCGGGTCAGGTCATCGATGAACGGGCGGTGCAGATCGTCGGGCCGCACCCCGAAGTCTTGTTCGATCTCATCGAGACTGCCGTACACGTCAATGCGGGGGTAGTCAGGATCGTCGCTGCGCCACACCGGGATGGGTGAGCCCCAGAAGCGGTTCCGACTGATGGACCAGTCGCGCGCACCGTCCAGCCACATACCAAAGCGACCATCGCGGATGTGGTCGGGGACCCAGTTGATCTCGGCGTTGGTGGCCAGCATCCGTTCGCGCAGGTCGGTGACCTTCACGTACCACGACGAGATGGCCTTGTAGATGATCGGTGTGTCGGTGCGCCAGCAGTGCGGGTAGTTGTGTTCGTAGCTGTCGTGGCGGATGACGCGGCCCGCCTCCTTGAGGTGGCGGATGATGTCCGGATTGGCTTCGAAAACGTTCTGGCCGACCCACTGGGCGACGTCGTCGGTGAAACGACCTTGGTCATCGACGGGCACGGCCCTCCCGATGGGGATATCGGCGGCCTCGCAGGTCACCTGATCGTCCTCGCCGAACCCGGGAGCCATGTGGACAACGCCGGTGCCGTCGCCAGCATCTACGAAGTCGGCGGCGAGGACCCGGAAGGCATCGGTACGGTCGGCGAAGAAGTCGAACAGCGGGGTGTAGGTACGTCCCACCAGGTCACGGCCCGTGCAAGTGCCGACCTCGGTGGTGTCTTCGAGTTGGGCGGCGTAGCGCTCAACGGCATCGGTGCCGATGACTAGGACGGTGCCGTCGGCGTCGACTCGCAACGAGTAGCTGACATCGGGACCCACGGCGAGGGCCAGGTTCGACGGCAGGGTCCACGGTGTGGTCGTCCACGCCAGGATCCGCATGGGCCCCAGGTCGCTCTTGGCCGGATCCAGTTCGAATGCCACGGTGATGGCCGGGTCCTGGCGGGGTCGGGTGGCGTCGTCGAGGCGGATTTCGAAGTTAGATAGCGGGGTCTCGGCACCCCACGAGTAGGGCATGACCCGGAATGCCTCGTAGACGAGGCCCTTGTCCCAGAGCTGCTTGAACGCCCACATGACCGACTCCATGTAGTCGGGGTCCATGGTCTTGTAGTCGTCCTCGAAGTCGACCCACCGGGCCTGGCGGGTGACCGTCTTTTCCCATTCTCCGGTGTACCGCAGGACCGACTGTCGGCACTGGGCATTGAAGCGGTCGATGCCGTATTCGATGATGTCGGCCCGGCCGGCGACCGGGAGTTCCTTCTCGGCCTCCATCTCGGCGGGCAGGCCGTGGCAGTCCCAACCGAAGCGACGGTCGACCCGGTGGCCCCGCATGGTCTGGTAACGGGGGACAACGTCTTTTACGTAGCCGGTTAACAGGTGTCCATGGTGGGGCAGGCCGTTGGCGAACGGGGGGCCATCGTAGAAGACGTACTCCGACTCGGCGGGGCGGGCATCGACGGAGGCCAGGAAGGTCCCGTCGCTGGCCCAGCGGGCCAGCACGCGGTCCTCGATGGCCGGGAAGTCGGGTCGGCCCACTTCTGGGTAGGGGGTGTCGCTCATGACCGGGCTGAGGCTACCGGGGCGGTCCGAGGCAGTCGGGCCTGTCGGGCGGCTGGGTCGGGGCAGCGGCGGCTCAGCGGTCGCGCAGGGCGGCGGCCCGGTCCCGGAGTTCGAACTTGAGCACCTTGCCGCTGGCGTTCATCGGCAGGTGGTCGACCACCACCACTAGACGGGGGACCTTGTAGTTGGCCATGGCGTCGCGACACCAGGCCACGATCTGGTCGGGATCGGGTTCGCCGTCGACACAGCGGTCGGGTGCAGCGATGACGAAGGCTGCGCCGACCTCGCCCATGCGTTCGTCAGGGACACCAACCACGGCGACTTGGGCAATGGCCGGATGGTCGAGCATCAGGTGCTCGACCTCAGCGGGATACACGTTGAACCCGCCGTTGATGAACATGTCCTTCACTCGGTCGGTGATGTCGAGATAGCCGCGGGTGTCCATCACCCCGATGTCGCCGGTGTGGAGCCACCCGTCGGCGTCGATGGCCTCGGCGGTCTGCTCGGGTGAATCCAGGTAGCCGACCATCACGTTGTAGCCCCGGACGACCACCTCGCCCGGTGTGCCGGGAGGACACTCGGCGCCGTCGGCGTCGACGATCCGGACCTCGACATCGTCGATAGCCCGACCTGAGGTGCCGGCGATCGTCACCGGGTCGTCGTCGTGGCGACACATGGTGGCGATGCCCGATGCCTCGGTTAGTCCGTAGCCGGTGACCACCTTCTCGAATCCGAGCCGCTCGCGCATGTCGTGGATCATCTGGACGGGGATGGCCGCGGCACCGGTCACCGCCAGTCGCAACGACGAGAGGTCGAGGGCATTGATATCGGGATGGCTGAGGATCGTCTGGTAGATGGCTGGTGGGCCGGGGAGCATGGAGATGCGCTCCTCGGCCACCCTGCGCATGACCGACGGGACGTCGAACACCAGGTGCGGCACGAGGGTCACGCCCTTCATGAGGCAGGCCAGGATCCCCGAGTTGAGGCCGAAGGCGTGGAAGAACGGGTTGACGACCAGGTAGCGGTCGCCCTCCTCGAGACCGATTACGTCGCTCCATGAGAGGAACGCCCGGCAGATGGCCTCGTGGCGGAGCATGGCGCCCTTGGGGGCACCGGTGGTACCCGAGGTGAACATGATGTGACACAGGTCGTCGCCGGTCACCGCAGCGGAGCGTTCGGCCCGGTCAGCATCATCGACGGCATCTCCGGCGGCTAGAAAGTTGTCCCAGGCGGTGCTGCCTTCGGGTACAGCGCCACGGAGTACGACCACCTGGTCAAGGTGTGGGAGCCGGTCGGAGAGTCCGGTGGATCCCTCCCCGACCTCGTTCAGCATTGCCACGTAGTCGGTGTCGAGGAAGTCCGTGACGGTGAACAGGATGCGGGCTGAGGACCGGGCCAGCAGGTTGACTGCCTCACGGCCCTTGAAGCGGGTATTGACCGGCACGAGGACGGCACCGACACAGTGGGCACCGAGCGCGGCGACGGCCCATTCGGCGAGGTTGGGGGCCCACACGGCGATCCGGTCGCCGGGCTGGACGTCGTGGGCCATGAAGGCCCGGGCCGCGGCGTGGATCCGATCCCGGTACTGGGTGAACGTCCAGCGTCGGTCTTCGTCGACGAAGGCCTCACGGTCGCCGAAGCGGATGGCCGCGTCGTCGACCAACTGGGGAATGGTGGACCAGGGGGCGTTCACCGGGCCGACCCTACGGTCCGCCTCCAGACCACTGGACAACCGGGATGGTCGACCACCGGGTCACCGGATCGAACCTGATCATGGTGGGCCTTGGCGGGGACGCCGGGACGGAACCGGTAGTGGACGTCGTTGCCGCAGTAACGGACCGACACGGCCCGTCGACGAGACGTGGTCGAGCGGTTGGGGCCGGCGCCGTGGAGGGTGGCAGCGTGGTGGACGACGATGTCGCCCGGCTCAACGACGAAACGTACGAGGCGGGGGTCGTCAACGTCGATGGTGGGGACCGGTGTGCCTTCGGCGCCGGGGAGCGGTTCATCGGATACGAACCAGTTTGGGCGGTGGACGAGGCCAGATCGGTGCGAGCCGCGGAGGTAGGCCACGGCACCCGTGTCGACGGTTACCGGGTCGAGTGGAACCCAGGTGGTGCAGATGCGGTCACCTTCGAGGTGGAAGTAGCCGAGGTCCTGGTGGAGGGCCGTGGCCTCGGCGGTGCCGGGTTCCTTGACCAGCACCGAGTCCTCGTAGAGGTGGACGCGTTCGGCGTCCATCAGGGCGGCGGCGATGGCCGGAAGGGGCGAGGTGGCGGCAAAGGCGGCGAAGGCCGGGTCGTGGAGCCAGTGATCGACGCCCGACAGGAAACGACCCGGCCCGGTGGAATGGGGCTGCGTATCAGTCACGACGGCTCGGAGCGCCGTCATGTCGGTGGTGATCACTGGGTCAGCGATCGTGGCCTCCACCGGTTCGACGAGGAGTTCGACCCACTCGGTGGGGAGGATGGCCGGGAGGTGGACGACGCCGTCACGCACAAAAGCGTCGATCTCGTCATCGGTGACCGGCCGGAACGGCTCGGAGGTTGGGCCCGACATGGGGCCGGGTGCTACTCCTCTTCGTCGGGAGCGGCAGCCGGTGCGTCCTCGTCGTCGGGAGATGCGGCGGTTTCTTCCGCGGGGGCTTCTTCGCTGGGCGCCTCTTCAGCAGTTTCTTCGTCTGGGGTCTCGTCGGCGGTTTCTTCCGCGGGGGCTTCTTCGCTGGGCGCCTCTTCAGCAGTTTCTTCGTCTGGGGTCTCGTCGGCGGTTTCTTCCGCGGGGGCTTCTTCGCTGGGCGCCTCTTCAGCAGTTTCTTCGTCTGGGGCTTCGTTGTTCGGCGTGGCCTCCGTTTCGGGGACCTCCTCACCGTCGCGCAGGCGCTGCCAGAGGTCGACGGCCTCGCGCCATGTCGACTCGGCCTCGCTGACAGCCTCGGCACCGTCTCGGCCGTTCTGGGCGCGTTTGAACGCCTCGGCAGCTTCGTCCTTGGCCTTTACAGCCTTAGCCAGCCGTCGCTCAGCGGTCTTGGCGGCCTCGGCAGCCTCAGCGCGCCGGTTGAACAACAGCAGCGCCTTCTGGGTGTCGTCATCGACCTTCATCGTGCCTCCATGGACATCCCTCAAAATATTCGCTGCCCCATGATCGCCGATCCGGGGGCCAGTCCCACCCTCGATGTGGGTACTTGACGATTCACGTCCTCTGGCGTCCGTTCAGAGCAGGGGTCGGACTTGCTCACCGAAGGCAGACAATTGGTCCAGATATTCCTCGATGGTGCGTCCACGGAACTTGAGGTGGAAGACGTTCGCGCCCACATCGCGGTCGGCTCGGAGTTCGGCGGCAATGTGTTCGGGATCGCCGGTCAGCCAGGCCGGTGGCAGATCGTCGGGAGGGTCACCGATGTAGGTCCAACCGGGCATGATCCCGATGTCGAAGGTGGCATCCGGTCGCCCGGCCTCGTCGGCGGCCCGACGGATGGTGTCGATGATCTCCGCGTACTGGTCGCGCGAGGCGCCCATGGGGATGTAGCCGTCTCCGCGTCGACCGGTTCGCTTCCAGGCGGCGGACCCTGCGCCGCCCACCCAGATGGGGAGATCGCTGGATGCTGGGCCAGGGCTCACCCCAACGTCGCGGTAGGAGTACTGGGGGCCATCGTGGCTGACGTAGGTGTCGACGTATGCCCCCCGAACGGCGTCGATGCATTCGTCGAGGAGCTTTCCGCGACGGTGGTAGTCGACGCCGAGGGCGGCGAACTCTCCCTCTACGTGACCGGCACCGACCCCGAGGATCACCCGCTCGTCAGTGAGGTGGGCCAGTGTGCCGAAGGAGCTGGCCGTGAGGAGGGGGTGGCGGTAGGCGGCGATGAGCACGACCGAGAGCAGCCGGATGGACTCGGTCCGGGCCCCCAGCCAAGCGAGCGTGGCCACCGGGTCATACCAGGTGGTTCGCATGCCTGACGTGTACTCGTCGTCGGGGATGGCCACGTGATCACACACCCCGACAAAGTCGAGGCCGGCGGCCTCGGCGGCCCGGGCCACCCGGAGGAGGTCGGCCGGCGTGGCGTCGTCTTCCCAGGGGTCGGCCAGCGTCCGGGTAAGGGTTTGGATGGGAAGTTGGATCCCGTAGAGGGCTCCGCCCTCGGGTGTGATGCTGGCCATCGGTGTGCTGGTCTCCTGGGTGGCGGTTGTCGAGGGCCGGTTCGGGACGGGCCGTGGGTCAATCGGCGGCGGCCAGCAGGGCTCGGGCACGGCGGGCCACCGGTTCGTCGACCATTTTGCCGTTCACGGCGATGGAGGCATCGCCGGCGGCCAGAGCAGCGTCGTAAGCCTCGGCGATCTCGGTGGCCCAGGCCAGTTCATCGGCCGACGGCCGGAAGGCTTCGGTGGCGATCGGCACTTGTGAAGGGTGGATGCAGAGTTTCCCGCTGAAGCCGAGGGAGCGTGACTCGATGGCCTCGCGACGGAAGCGGTCCTCGTCTCCGAAGTCGGTCACCACCATGTCGATGGCCTGAATCCCACCAAGGTGCGCCGCCTGGGCGATCTGGGCACGAGCGACGGCCACCTCGTGGTTGCCCGGGGTACGGACACCTCCTAGGTCGGCGATGTAGTCCTCGGCGCCGAAGTAGCACCACTGGACCCGTGGATGGGTGGTGACGGTGCGGGCATCGACTACTCCGGCCACGGTCTCCAACCCGGCGACGATGGGGAGGTCGGGGTGGCCTGCAGCGTCGAGGGCAGCGGCTACGGCATCGACGGCGGCTACCGATTCGATTTTGGGGACGACCACACCGGTGAGGCCGACGGGCAGCCCATCGGACACGTCGACTGCGAAATGGCCGGTGTCGGCGGCGTTGATTCGCACGAACAGGCGGACCTCGGCGACTAGTTGGGGGGCGACCTGATGGGCGATGGCACGGGCTTCGGCCTTGCGGTCGGAGGGAACGGCATCCTCGAGGTCGATGACCGCCCCGCTTGGTGCTGACCGGGGGAGCTTGGTCAGCACCTCGGCCCGGTTGCCGGGGGCAAACAGCAGGCTGCGGAGGACGAGCTGTGTCGACGAGCCGGATCCGGGGGCCATGGGCTCGACGCTACCGACCGGCCCGGACCGGGACCTGATCGGAGTGGGATTGGGTCAGACGCCGACCAACTCGCGGGCGGTGGCACGCACCTCGAGCATCGCTCCAGCCAGGTTGGTGACGTCGACCTCCGTGGTGCCGTCGGTGGCCAGGAAGCAGAGCACGACCCGCCGGACCGGAAGGCCGGTCGACCGCTCGGCGGCCAGAGCGTAGGTGGCGCCCTGCAAGCGGTATCGCTCGGCTTTGGCAGCCAGGGCGTCGGCGTCA
Source organism: Acidimicrobiales bacterium (assembly GCA_030747595.1). Lineage (NCBI taxonomy): Bacteria > Bacillati > Actinomycetota > Acidimicrobiia > Acidimicrobiales > Acidimicrobiales bacterium. The sequence goes on from JASLKK010000001.1 coordinate 82,865, forward strand.
GCCACCGCGTCGGTCTTGTAGTCGACGATGACGAGGCCGGGACCCTCAGGGCCGTCATCGAGGACGGCCAGGTCGATGTAGCCCTCGATCACCGGGGCATCGGGGTCGTCGTCGACTGGCGCGGCCACGTAGAGCTCGCGCCAGTGGCGAGCCCCGGCAGCCAACCGGACCACGTCGGCGGTCAGACCGGAGCGGACCAGGGCGTCTACGGTTCGCAGATCCCCGAGGACCCCTTCGGCGACGGACCGTTCCCGGACCACCGATGTGGGATCGGTGGTGTCGAAGTCGAGGAGCTCTAGGGCTCCGTGCACGGCCCGTCCGATGCCGGTTCCGTGGCGTCCCACCTCACCTGGCCGGGCCCGGTCTTCGTCGTGGTTCGCTGTGGCCTGTTCAGTGGCCTGTTCAGTGGCCAGGGTGGCGACATGTCCGGCGATAGCGGTGGCCGACACCGTGCTGGGTCGTCCGGCGCGATCCAGGGCGTGGTCGTGCTCTGTGAGCCACGTCTGGCGATCGGGGAGGGCGCGGCCCGAGGGGACAGCCCTGCCGGGAAGTGCGCCGGTGGTGGAGGATAGGTCGGAGCCGTGGGCGTCACCGCCGGCGCCTTCGAGCGCCCTGGCGAGGAGGCGTCCCGGCCCGGGCCGACCGGGCTTTTCGTCATCGATGTCTGTGGCCCGGTAAACCGACACGATGAGGTGGTCTCGGGCCCGAGTGGTGGCCACATATAGGAGTCGGATGGCCTCGGCATCCTGAAACCGGCGGTCGACAGCGTGGGTGGCCTGAAATCCGGGCGTCTCGACACCTTCCCGGATGCCGATCTCGATGGACCGGTCGGGGTCGATGAGTAGTTGAACCCCCCGGTCGGATCTCGCGTTGGCAGTCGACATGCCTGAGAGGATGGTGATGGGGAACTCCAGGCCCTTGGCGCCATGGATGGTCAGGATCCGGACGGCGGCATCGTCGATTTCGGAGAGGACGGTTTCGGCGACCCGGCCCTTCTCGTCGGCTTGGGCGAGACACCAGTCAACGAAACCGCGCAACGAGCTCCCGCCGGCCTCTGCGAAGGCCCGGGCGCGGTCAGACAGGAGGCGGACCCGGCGCCAGACGTCGCGGGGCCGGGTCTCCCCAAAGGCCACCTGCAGTACACGGCGCTCGTCGACTAGGCGTTCCAGAATCCCGGATGGTCCAAGGAGGTGGCGGCATCGGTGCATCTGGCCCAGCCAGACGAGACCGGAGGCCACGAGCTCGACCGACTGGTCGCCTTCCGGCTGGTCGGACTGGTGGTTCCAGGAACCGCCATGGTGCACCCGCCAGCGGGCGAGGTCGTCGTCTCCGCAGCCGAAATGGGACGTGCGGAGTGCCGCCACGACGGCCAGGTCATCAGTGGGGTCGTCGATGGCCCGCATCACCATTAGCAGGTCCCGGACCTGAGGCGTGGCGAAGAGCAGGGAGCTGGATTCGGCCCGATAGGGGATGCCGGCGGCTTCCAGCGAAATCTCCAGGTCGGGCAGTGAAGTTCGTGTGGGGAGGAGGATGGCGACGTCACCGAAGCCACATGGGCGCTGGTGGCCGGCACGGTCCTCGACCGTCCATCCCTCGACCACAGCGGTGGTGATGGCGTCGGCCACGGCATCGGCTTCGAGTTTCCGTAGACCGGCGGCATCGATGTCGTCGCCTTGGGCGTCCCTTCCGAGAACGGTCACTGCTGGCCCGACTGTCGCCGCTGGGCGACAGCCGACCAGCGGGGTGTACCCGGGCTGTACCAGTTCGGCTCGCACCGGCTCGTCCTCCGGCGCGGGGCCGTCGGACGATGGGCCGGGTCCGATGAGCTGGCCGAAGATGGCATTGATCCAGTCGATGATCGGCACGGTGGTTCGGAAGTTCTCGGTCAGCGACACGGCGGAGGCGTCCAGCGAGCGCCTGGCCAGCAGGTAGAGGGAGATGTCGGCCCGCCGGAACCGGTAAATGGACTGCTTGGGGTCACCGACCAGGAACAGGGATCCCGATACGGGGGAGAAGCCATCGAGCTCAGCGTCGGGTGCAGCGTCGGGATCGGTCAGCAACAGGGCCAACTTGAGCTGTACGGGGTCGGTGTCCTGGAATTCATCGAGCAGGACGTACCGGTAACGCTCGTGCAGTGTGGTCCGGACTGCCGGCCCCGAGGCGGGATCGGACAGCAGATCGTGGGCGATGACCAGTAGGTCGTGGAAGGTCAGAGAGCCCGATCGACGGCGTTCGTCGGCCGCCCGGAGGGTGGCGTCAACCAACTCGACGAGGATTCGAGCGAGCACGCCGCCGGCTGTCGATCGTACGATCTCATCCCAGAGGTCGCGGGCCTCGTATGCGAACTCCCGGATGGTGTCCTTGTCGTCACCCCAGTCACCCTTGCGGCCCGAATTGCCGACATTGAGTGACTTTCGGAAGTCGCCGGTGGAGAGGATCCGAACCATGTCGATCTCGTCGACGGCACCGGTCAGGGCGTCCCGGGCGACACGGATCCCGGCCAGGCGACGTCGGAGGTTGTCATCCTCGTCGAGGTCGTGGTGATCGAGGACTGTGGCCTGATCCATGAGGTTGATGATGGCCGTGACGTTCACTGGCGGGGGTTCGGCTGGTGAGGTCAGGGGATCGAGGAGGTCCCAGCGGTCATCTAGTTCGCGGGCCAGGTCTCGAAGGTGGGAGGGGTGGACGCCGAGGGCGTCGGCCAGGAGGATGGTCCGGGCGAGTGCATCGTCACCGAGGAGGGTGCGTTGGAGGTCATCCCACCGGTCGTCGAAGCCGAGTTGGCTCGAGACTTCGTCCAGCAGCTCGAATCCTGTCGGTAGGCCGGCCTCGAGCGGATGCTCGGTCAGGAGGCGCCGGGCGAAGCCGTGGAGTGTGGACAACGAGGCGAGGTCGACATCGGCGAGGGCGGCTTCGGCATGCTGGCGACGGATGGGGTCAGCGTCGTGGCGGGACACGTCCTCGAGTCCGCGGCGGAAGCGGTCGCCGAGCTCGGCGGCCGCCCGTTCGGTGAATGTGATGGCGGCGATCTTCTCGACGGCGACACCCTCGTCGACCACGAGGGCAATCATCCGCCCGACCAGTGCTGTTGTCTTGCCCGTCCCGGCACCCGCCTCCACGAAAAGGTTTTCGTTAAGCGAGTGGCCGATCCGGTCGCGATCAGCCTGGTCGCCGGGTGTTGAGCCGGTCATCGGTCGACCTCCTCCTCTTGGTCCACATGTTCGGTTTCGTGGTCGTCTTCAGGGGTCTCCGTCCCGGCATCGAGAAAGTTGGTGGTGATGTGATCCTCGTGGAGGGCCAGCACCGGATGGTTGGCCTTGCGGGCCCGGGCGGAGCGGACGCGTCGAGCATCGAGGCCGTCGGGGGAGCAGTGAAGACACCGGTGGGCTTCCGGCCGGTCGCTTTCTGGTGGGTGGTGCGGGAAGGCCCCGCCCTCGATACCCCGGACGATGGAGGAGAGCACCCGTTGGAAGGCGGCGACCACCTCGTCGTCGACCTCGTATCCCAGATGATGGAAATCGTCGGCCACCTCGCCGAGGAAGGCGTAGGTGGCGTGCCTCGTGGTGCAGCCTTTGGCGGCGGCTAGCGCGTAGATGGGGAGCTGCAGGAACGATCCTCCGGGGAAGTAGTCGACGGGGATGTTCTTGTACCGGTCCGGCCGTCCGGTTTTGGCATCGACCACGACGAGGTGGTCGTCGGCGGTCAGGTCCACGCGGTCGATCGAGCCTCGGAATCGCAGGGTGCGACCGTTGGCGAGGGTGATGACGAGGGCATCCGGACCTCCGAAGCGTCGTTCGGCGGCTACGGGGCGGCTGTCGAACCTGGCCCGAAAGGCCGAGTCGAGGACCAGGAAGTCGTCAAGGTCGGCGGCCAGCCGGTCACAGATGGTGGGCCAGAACCGGGGGTGGGCGGCTTCACCCCGTGCCTCGGCGTGGGCACACTCCTCGTTCAGGAGCTCGGCGGCATGGGCTCGTTGGGCGGCGGTCCACGGATCGCCGTGTCCGGGGAGGGACCCGTTGGCGAGGCCGTCGGTCACCAGCCGGTCGAGGACCCGGTGAACGATCGAGCCACGTATCAGCGGGGAGAGGCCGGTCCGCTCCGATGGATCTTCAAGTGGCCGGACACCGAGGACGTATTCGGCGAAGAAGGCGAACGGGCAGTCCACCCACTTCTCGAGGCGGGTGGCTGACAGTTCGCCGTCGAGGACAGGGAGGGTGACGCCCGACAGGTTCCCGTCGAACCGGGTGAAGTCCTTGTCGGCTCGCTGGCCAAGGAGTTCGATTCCCCGGTCAACCACGACATCGTCACAACGGAGCTTGTCGACTGCGGGACGGCCGCCACGAATGGCGGTGGCCAGGTCGTATTCCTGAACGGTGGCGGGATCGTCACGGTCAAGGGCGTCGGTGAACGACGCCACGTGGTCGAACCAGGGTGCGACGAACAGGTCGAGGTCGTCGGATTCGGGTCGGTGGCCGGCCAATTCCTCGAACTCGGCCAGCAGTAGACGTGACATCGGTCGGTCACCGGAGCGACGCAGGTCGCCGCGAGGCTGAACGAGGACGATGCGTTCGGCGGCACCGGTGAGGGCAGCGAGGAAGGCGTGGTGCTGGCGGGCGGCATGCTCGTGGCGGGTGGGTAGGCCGGTCCGGGCGGCGGTGCGATGGTCGTCGGACAGCAACGGGTCGGCGGGAGGACGGGTCGGCATGGAACCCTCTGCGAGACCGACCACGATTACCAGGTCGGCATCGAGGCCGACGGCCTGGTCAATGCCGGTGACCTGCACGCCGATCCCGCTGCGGCCAGCTCGCCCGATGGGGCGGCCGAGTTCGGCGGCCAGAGCACCCCGAAAGCTTCGATAGGGCGGATGGGGTTCAATGTTGTCCAGTTCGGACAGGGCATCGAGGATCGCGCCCACCTCGTCCAGGGCGAGGAGTTCGTCGGCCGACCAGGACTCATGGGCGGTGGTGCCGCCGAGGTACTGGCGAAGCAGGTCGCGGACGCGTCGGCACCGGCCAGCCCAGGAGTCGTCTTCGGTGAGGCCATGGAGGGATGCGCAGAGTCGCTCCACGAAGGCCGCCAGTTGTCGGGCTCGTGTGGCCTCGGCCGACAAGCGGTCGGCCAGCCAGGTTCGGCCCTCGTCGTCGACTTCGGATACAGCTTCGGCATCGAGTTCGGCGGCCAGGTGGGCGAGGCGATCGGTCCACTCGTCAACTCCGCTGACTACTCCGGCCTGAGCGGCCAGCCGACCCCAGGCGCGTGCCGGGACCAGATCGTGGTCGGGATCCCAGAGGGGCACGTCGGCCATCAGGGCGTCGAGGTCAGTTCGGCGGATCCCCCGATCGGGAAGATCGAGGAGTCCGATCAGGAAGCGTCCGGCGATCGTCTCGTCGAGTCGGTGGACGCCGCTGGCGTGGAATTCGATGCCTGCCGCGGTGAGCCGCTCCTGGACCAGTCGGGCGTCGTCGGTGGTCGACGGGTGAACTAGGACCATGCGGTCCAGCGGCGTACCGGCCCGTGCCGCCTCGATGATCCGTCGGATGGCGTAGCGGACGGACTCATCCTGTTCTGGGGTGGATGCCACGAGGCACGCGACCCGCGATCCGGCAGGTCCCGCCTCGGGCGCGTCGACGTCGAGGGTCTCGGTCAGGGCAGCGAGGTGGGGGTTGGCCGACACCGATCCGTCCGGGCTGTCGGCATCGCCGACGATGGCGGTGAGGTGGCCTGTGGTGGCTAACGCACCTACGAGTCGGCGTTCGGAGGCGACGAGTGTGCCGGGTAGGTGGAGGACGACCGGTGGTAGGTCGACCGATCCGTCGGCGATCCGGGCGGCGGCGACGACGGCCCGTTCGTACTCATCGTGGAAGATCGGTTCGAGCCGCTCGACGAGTGCCCGGTGGAGGACGACGAGGTCGGACAACGCACCACCGATTTCCGCCAGACGGTCGAGAGCTTCGGGGTGGACTTCGCGGAGGTTGCGGTGGGCGGCCATGACGGTGCGTTCCACCGAGGGGTGGTCGGCCACCGGACTGAAAACACCGGGACGGTCGGCCAGCAGCCGTCGGGTAGCGGCCAACACCACAGCGTCACTGACGGCACGCCGGGCGGCAATATGGGGTGAACCGGCCGATATGCCACGGGCGAGGTCAAGCAGGGTGACGAAGTCGACGGCGGCGAGGCCCGTCGTGCCACCCGTCGTGTCGGCCATGACGCTGGTGGCCGCCAGTCGTCGGCGCAGCGTCACTCCAAGGGAATGGTCGGACACGATCACGGTCACTGGGGCGAGGGGGTCTCCACCCTTCGCGTCTCGGATCACGCCGGCTAGTACCGCCGTCGCGGGCTGCCCGTACCTCGTCCGCAGGATCTTTGTCGTCATCGTGAAGGGAACACTATGGACCCCCTGTGACAGCCCGAGGCCTGGCTCGGATTTAGTTCCCATCCGTGGCCACAGACCCGGTTCCCGATGCCCACTTCTCGTCGAAAGGAGCCCGGCCGATAAGTTCCGCAGCCATGAGCGATGACGCCGACCAGAACCTGCAGTACCCCGGTCGTTGGGCCGCTGAGGCTCCCGACCGTCCGGCCATCGTCATGGCGGAAACCGGTGAGACCGTGACGTTTGCCGAGTTGGATGCCGAGGCCAACCGCATCTCCCGGGTCCTTGACGGCCTGGGCATCGGGCCCGGTGATCATGTGGCGTTCTGCCTCGAGAATCGGATCGAGTTCCTAGCGCTGACCTGGGGCGCCCACTATGCCGGCTGCTACTACACGGCCATCTCGTCACGCCTGACGGCCGACGAGATCGCCTACATCGTCGACGACTGCGGAGCCCGGGCCTTCGTGACATCGCCTTACAAGGCCGACGACGTGGCCGAGATCGCCGCTGCCACCCCGAACGTCGAGGCTCGGTTCTCCATTGGCGGGCCGATCGAAGATCACGCCTGCTTCGAGGACGCGGTGGCCGCCCAGTCGGCCGACCCCCTGCCCGACCGGACCGAGGGTCAGGACATGCTCTACTCCTCGGGCACCACGGGTCGACCCAAGGGCGTGAAGTCGCCGTTGTCGGGGGCGCCGCTGGGCCAGGCCAGCTCGATCTCGGCGATGGCCGAGGCCCTGTTCGGGGCCACGCCCGGGTCGGTGTATCTGTCGCCGGCACCGCTGTACCACGCCGCTCCGCTCCGCTTCTGCCTGGGCGCCCACCGACTGGGGTGCACGGTGGTCGTCATGGAGCGATTCGACGCCGAGGGTGCACTGGCGGCCATCCAGGACCATGGCGCCACGTGGAGCCAGTGGGTGCCGACCATGTTCGTCCGGATGCTCAAGCTGCCCGACGAGGTACGGGCCGCCTACGACTTGTCGACGCTCGGTTCGGCGATCCACGCCGCGGCGCCCTGTCCGGTCGACGTGAAGCGCCGGATGATCGAGTGGTGGGGCCCGGTGCTTCACGAGTACTACGCGGGCACCGAGGGCAACGGCCTGACGTACACCAACTCGGTGGACTGGCTGGCCCATCCGGGCACGGTCGGCAAGGCCCTGCTGGGCGAGGTACTGATTCTCGACGACGACGGCAACGAGGTGCCGACCGGCCAGGAGGGTGGGGTCTACTTCCGGGGCAACTCCGACTTCGAGTACCACAACGACCCGGAGAAGACTGCCGACGCCAAACTTCGGCCCGACACCAGCACGCTGGGCGACGTGGGCCGACTCGACGAGGACGGCTACCTCTTCCTGACCGATCGCAAGGCGTACATGATCATCTCCGGGGGGGTGAACATCTACCCGCAGGAGGCCGAGAACATCCTGACCATGCACCCCGCAGTGTTTGACGTGGCCGTCATCGGCGTGCCCAACGAAGACTTCGGTGAGGAGGTCAAGGCGGTCGTCCAGCCGGTCGACTTGGCCGCCGCCGGACCGGAGCTGGCCGCCGAGCTAGTGGCCTTTTGCCGGTCCCAGCTGGCCGACGTGAAGTGCCCGCGCAGCGTGGACTTCCGTGACGAGCTGCCCCGTCACCCCACCGGGAAGCTCTACAAGCGCCTCCTCAAGGACGAGTACTGGGCAGGCCACCAGTCCCGCATCTGAACACAGAGGGCGGATCCCGGATCTAGTCTCCGCGGCGATGGAACAGGAGCCGGTCACCGACGAGCAGGTTCAAGCGTTCGCCGATGACGGCGTGGTTTGCCTTCGAGGGGCCTTCGGACCCGACTGGATCGAACCGCTTCGACGGGGTATGGACCGGGCGTTGGCCGGACCGTCTGAGCGACGCCGCATTTGGGACGCCGACGACCGGGGCGGTACGACCACCTACGACAACCAGTGTTGGCTGCATGTGCCGGAGTACCGGGACTTCGCCGAGCATTCGCCAATGGCGGAGATCGCCGGTTGGCTGCTGGGTGCCTCCGCGGTCAACTTCTTCTTCGACGCGGTGTTCGTGCGAACCGCCGGGGTCCGGTTCCGGACGCCGTTCCACCAGGACGAGCCGTACTGGTCGGTCGAGGGGTTCGACACCTGTTCGGCGTGGATGCCTCTGGTGCCGGTGGCCCGGGAGAGTGCGTTGGAGTTCGTCCGTGGTTCGCATCGCTGGGAACAGCGGTACCGACAGGAGAACTTCGGGGCTCTGACCGGCGACGACCGCGACCAGGTCCGGTACGGGGTCGCCGATGACGGACGGGTCCCTTTCCCCGACATCGAGGGGGACCGCGACGCCTACGAGATTCTGGGCTGGGACATGGAACCGGGCGACGTGGCGGTGTTCAACGCCCGGATCATCCACGGCGGCTCAGGAAACCTGGCGCCCGACCGTGAACTGAAGGTGTTCAACACCCAGTGGCTGGGCGATGACGTTCGGGTGGCCTTCCGTCCGGAGGGCATGGACCCCGACCACCGCGAGGTAATGGAGGCCGCCGGGCTGGGCCACGGCGACCGCATCACCTCCGACCTTTACCCGGAACTGTGGCGCCGGGAGCCAGCGCCGACCTGATCGCCAGCCGTATCAGCCGACCTCGGAGTGGGTGACGGGCTCTTCGCCCATCCACTCTCGCAGGGTGTTCTTCAGCTTGGTCTGCTGGATGAACAGGTCATGCTCGGGGCCGGCCTCGGTGGCGGCCTGCGGGGCCTTTAGGTAGAAGGACAGCCACTCCTGGACGCCCGACTGGCCGGCCCGGTGGGCGAGGTCCAAAAAGAGCGCCAGGTCCAGCACGATCGGTGCGGCCAGGATCGAGTCGCGGCAGAGGAAGTCGACCTTGATCTGCATTGGGTACCCCATCCATCCGAAGATGTCGATGGCGTCCCAGCCTTCCTTGTTGTCGCCACGCGGCGGGTAGTAGTTGATCCGTACGACGTGGTCGATGTTGCCGTAGAGGTCGGGGTAGGACTCGGGCTGGAGGATGGTGTCCAGCACGCCCAGCTTCGAGACCTCCTTGGTCTTGAAGTTCTCTGGGTCGTCGAGGACCTCGCCGTCCCGGTTGCCCAGGATGTTGGTGGAGTACCAGCCGCGCAGGCCGAGCATGCGGGCCTTGAAGCCGGGGGCCAGCAGCGTCTTCATGAGCGTCTGGCCGGTCTTGAAGTCCTTGCCGGCGATCGGCACGCCACGGTGGGCGGCCAGCTCGATCATGCAGGGCAGGTCGACGCTCAGGTTGGGGGCACCGTTGGCGAACGGTACGTCGCTCATGAGCGCCGCGTACACGTAGATCTGGCTGGGGGAGATGTTCTCGTCGTCGTCGCGCAGGCCGGCCTCGAAGGCCTCGACGTTGTCGTGGACCGCGCTGGCCTCCTGGTAGGCCTCGGTCGAACCACACCAGACCATGACCAGGCGGTCGCACTCGTTCTCGATCCGGAACCGCTCGATGTCGGCGATGAGGGCCTGGGCCTGGTCCCACTTGTTGGACTCGGCTTTGACGCGGGTGCCTTCGAGCTTCTTGACCCAGCGCTGGTCGAACACGGCGTCCATGGTGACGATGCCCTCCAGCTCAGCTGAGACGGGTGCGAGGTCCTTGTCCTCCAGCACGCCACAGGTGCGGGCGGCTTCGAGCACATTGGGCGAGATGGGATCCCAGCCGCCGAACACCAGGTCGTCGAGCTCAGCCAGTGGCACGAACTCCCGGATGAGGGGATTGCGATCGGCGTCGCGGTTGCCCAGTCGGATATGGGCCATCTGGCTGACCGACCCGATGGGTGCGGTGAGGCCCTGGCGGGCGGCGATGACGCCGGCGATGAAGGTGGAGGCCACGGCGCCCATTCCGGGGGTCAGGACCCCGAGGCGGCCAGTGGCGGGTGCGATGTCAAGAGGGTTGCTCATGGAAAGAAGCATAAGGAAGTAGAAATGGTTGTGCAGTATCATTCAGAAAGACTGAAGTCTCCAACAGGAACCCGCATCTGTGGACGATCCAATCCTCCCCAATCTCACCGTGCAGCAGCTGGAGTACTTGGTGGCTGCCGCCGCATCTCCCACCCGCGCCGCGGCTGCTGCTGCCCTCAGCGTCACCCCCTCGGCACTTACCCAAGGACTGGCCGAGTTGGAGCGACGGGTTGGTGTCCCCCTGTTCGAACGCCACGGCCGCCACACCCGGCTCCGACCCCAGGCCACCGAGGTGCTGGCCCACGCACGCCGTGTGGTGGCCGAGACCCGCGACCTGGCCCGATGGGCGGAGACACGGCGGACCGGGGCGGCCGGCGTTGTCCGGTTGGGCACCATCGACGCGGTGGCCGTTCACTACCGAGCCGAGGCCATCCGCCGGCACCGTCGGGCCGTCCCGGGTCTGGACCTGCGGCTAACCGTCGCCCCATCCGGTGCGCTGTTCGACGCCCTCCTGGTCGGCGACCTGGACCTGGTGGTGTGCGTGGAGCCGACCGGACCGATCGCCGGGGTAGCGATGTCGCCCTGCCTCGACGAATCGCTGTACGCCTACGCCCCGGACGGGGCCCGCGCAGGACCGCCTGAGGAGTGGGGTCCCTGGGTGACCTATCCCCGGGGTTCGCATACCCGCGAGGTGATCGCCGCAGGGTTGGCTGCCCTCGGGGCACCGTTTGCGGTGGTCGCAGAGTCGAACCAACCGGAGGTACTCCGCGAGATGGTCCGGCTGGGCATGGGCTGGGCCGTGCTGCCGGCCGCTCAGGCAGAGGCGGGAGTCGAACCGTTGGCCCGGGTACGCCGGCGACCGGTCGGGGTCCGCCATCTAGTGGTGGCCCGCCGGGCCGATGTGGCATCAGATGCGGCGGTCGACGCGTTGGCCGCCGTTCTTACCAGTGGATGACCGGTGGCCAGGGTCAGGCATCTGACCTGCGGCATCTCACCCCTAATGCGTGACGGCAGGGTTCCCTCTCCACCGGTACGCTTCGGCCACCGGATCCGCGGCGGTTGAAATCGTGGCCAACCGGTGAAAATGTCCCATTCTGCGAGACCCACCCTCGCGCCGACTTGAAGGTATGCCCATGGCCTGGCCTGTTTCTCGCGATGACGAACTCTTCGGCTACATCGACCAGGAGGTTGAGCGGCAGAACACCACGTTGCAGTTGATCGCCTCGGAGAACTTCGCGTCTCCGGCCGTACTGGAGGCCAGTGGGTCTGTCCTGACCAACAAGTACGCCGAGGGCTATCCCGGCAAGCGTTATTACGGCGGAAACGTCCACGTGGACGAGGTCGAGGACCTGGCTCGTGAACGGGTCAAGGCCCTGTTCGGCGCTGACCACGCGAACGTCCAGCCCCACTCGGGCGCTAACGCCAACATGTCGGTGTACCAGGCCCTCCTCGACCCGGGTGACACCGTCCTGGGCCTCAGCCTTGACCACGGTGGCCACCTCACCCACGGGTCGCCGGTCAATGCCAGCGGGAAACTCTACGACTTTGTGTCTTACGGGCTGACGGGCAGCGACGAGCGCATTGACATGGATCAACTCCGAGACCAGGCCCGGGCGGCCCGCCCCAAGATGATTGTGGCCGGAGCGACCGCTTACCCCCGGATCATCGAGCCGGCCCCCCTACGCGAGATCGCCGACGAGGTCGGCGCACTGCTGATGTTCGACGCCGCTCACATCGCCGGTCTAATTGCCGGCGGCGTACACCCCAACCCGGTGCCGTACTGCGACATCGTCACCTTCACCACCCACAAAACCCTCCGTGGTCCGCGTGGCGGGTGCATCCTGAGCCGCGAGGAGTACGCGGCGGCCATCGATAAGTCGGTCTTCCCCGGCTCTCAGGGTGGTCCGTTGGAACACCACATAGCGGCCAAGGCCGTGGCGTTCCGTGAAGCGGCTGACCCGTCGTTCGCCGGCTACGCCCGCCAGATCGTGGCCAATGCATCGTCGCTGGCCGCCGCCCTGGTCGGTCACGGCTTTCGTCTGGTCACCGGCGGGACCGACAACCACCTGATGGTCGTTGACCTACGGACCTTCGATGCCGAGGTGACTGGAGCGGTGGCCCAGAACACGCTGGACCGGGCGGGCATCGTCCTGAACAAGAACACCGTGCCCGATGACCCGCGTTCACCGTTTGTGACCAGTGGCGTGCGGATCGGCACCCCGTCGACCACCACCCAGGGGATGGTGGAGGCCGAGATGGCCGAGATCGCGGACCTCATGGTGCGGGCCCTTCGGGGCCGGGACGACGAAGCGGAGATCGCTGCGGTACGGGCCGATGTCAACGCCCTCTGCGCACGCTTCCCCGTCTACGTCTGAGCCGGTCGGGACCTCACCGGAACCGGACCGTGCCAATGGGTCGTTACATCAGCCGGCAAGCCGGACTGGCCGTCGGAGAGGGATCCTGACCCCGTGCCCGGGATCGTTCCCCACCTGATTGTCGGCGCGGTGGCCGCCCTGGCCACCGCCGCGGCCACGCCGGTCGTCCGTCGGTTTGCCGTCGGTTCCGGACTGGTGGTGGCGCCCGACGAGCGGAGCGTCCACACTGCGCCTACGCCGTCCCTCGGCGGACCGTCGATGCTGGGTGGGTTGCTGGCCGGCGTCCTGACGGCGTGGATAGTCGGCGACTTCTCCGAGGTGTTCGCCGCCCCGACGGAGATGCTGGGTGTGGTCTCGGCCGCCGTGGTGATCTGCGTGGTGGGAGTGATTGACGACGTCCGACCCGTCTCGCCCCCGGCCAAGGTGGCCGGCATGGTGCTGGCCGGCAGCGTCCTGTCGCTGACCGGTGTGTCCCTAGTCGTCCTGCGCATCCCGTTTCTGGACGTGGTCCTACTGTCCCCGGACCTTTCGGCGCTGCTGACAGTGGTTTGGGTGGTGCTCTTGGTCAACGCCTTGAACCTCATCGACGGCCTGGATGGGCTGGCGGCAGGGATTGTGGCCATCGCCGCTGCGACCTTCTTCCTGTACGCGCTGCGCCTGGGCGACGAGGGTCTCCTGTTTGAGGGCAACCCGGGCTCGATGCTGGCGGTCATTGTGGTGGGGATCTGTGTGGGGTTCCTGCCTCAAAACGTGCATCCGGCGCGGATCTTCATGGGCGATGGTGGGGCGCTGCTTCTGGGTCTTCTCATGGCCGCGTCGACGGTGTCGGTGGGTGGTCGGACCGAGGCGGCGTTCAGCGGCCAGTCCTTCTTCTTCTTCGCTCCGGTGTTCATCCCGGTGGTAATTCTTGGGGTGCCCTTGTTCGACCTGGCCTTTGCCGTGGTGCGTCGGGCCGCTACACCAGGCGTTCGGGTAACGGCGGCGGACAAGGACCACCTTCACCACCGTCTGCTGAGGCTGGGTCACGGCCACCGGCGTGCCGTGTTGATCCTCTGGGGCTGGAGTGCCCTGCTGTCCGGATTTGTGTTGTGGCCCACCTACTCGGGCAACGGCGACGCCATTGTCCCCATGGGCATCGGAGCCATTGGCCTCCTCCTGTTCACCGTGTTGCATCCCCGGTTCCGGTCGGCGACCGAGCCCCTCTCTGAGGAACCCGTCTCTGGAGCACCCGTACCGGGGGAACAGGTGTGACGGATTGGGCGCGCGGTGACGGGTTGTCCGCGGGGGACTTGGTGATTAGATTCACAAGCGCGTCCGGTGACTGTCGTCGTCGGACCGATCTGCACGACGACCCGTACCAGGATCGGTACGCCCGGGGGTTCGATGGGACCCGCCGGCGGAGGATTCCCCCGATGGCCAACGACGAGACGCGCGAGATGCGACAGGGATTCGGCGACGCGTTCGCCGCGGCCTTCGAACTCGCGGCCACGCCGGCCATCTTCGGTTTCCTGGGTTGGCTGCTCGACGGTCGCCTCGGCACCACCCCTATCTTCACCATTGTCTTTACTGTCGTGACGCTGGCCTACGCCTCCTACCGACTGGCCCACAGCTACGGCGAGAACCTGGAGTTGGCCCGCGCCGAGCGTCGGGCCGCCTGGCAGGCTGAGGGTCCGCTGCTGTGAACGACGCTTCCCCTGTCAACGAGCTCGAATCCATGGATCCGGCCACCGAGACTGCTATCGCCCGCGACCTGACCCGGCGGGCGATCTGGGTTGCTCCGGCCTTCCTGCTGGTCGGCTTGCTCGGCTGGGGCCTCGACGGCCTTCTGTCGTCGGCACTGGCCCTCGTGCTGGTGGCCGTCAACTTCCGTCTGGGTGCCGCGATCATCACCCGGGCCGCACAGATCTCCATTAACGCTCTGTACGGCTCCGTCCTCGGTGGCTATGTGGCCCGTCTTGCCCTGATGACTGCCGTCGTGCTGGTGGTCAAGGCCGTCGGCCTGCTTGCCACCGTGCCGTTCGCCATCACCCTGCTCGTCACCCATCTCGGCCTTCTGGCATGGGAATCCCGGCACGTCGCCATGACGCTCGCCGCTCCCGGCCTGAAGCCCACCAAGTAGATCCCCACAGGAGAAGCGCTCCACGTGAACGTGCTCGCACTCGACTTCCCGCCGGTCAGCCATCTCTTCGAGTGGCCTGACATCCTCTTCAGCGGGACCGCCTACGCCATCAATAAGACGGTGTTGATCTATCTGGCAGCCGTGGTGATCACCGCGGCCATCTTCCTGCTGGCCGGCCGCAAGACTGGTTCGCTGGTTCCGGCCGGCATTCAGCACGTCGCCGAGTCCGGTGTGACCTTCATCGAGGAGTCGGTGGTCATGGAGACCATCGGCGAGGAGGGCAAGAAGTTCATGCCCTTCCTGACCACGATGTTCTTCTTCATCCTCTTTTCGAACATCTTCGAAGTGATTCCGGGCATTCAGTTCCCGGCCAACAGCCGGATGGCCATCCCCATCACGCTGGCGCTCGTCGTGTGGGTCATCTACAACGTTGTGGGCATCCGCTCTCAGGGCCTCGGCGGCTACCTGAAGAACTCGCTTTTCCCCCCGGGCGTGCCCGTGGCCCTGTACCTGATCGTGACGCCCATCGAGCTGGTGTCGACCTTCGTCGTGCGGCCCTTCTCGCTTGCCATCCGGCTCTGGGCCAACATGGTTGCCGGCCACCTCCTGCTGGTCACCTTCGCCGTGCTGACCCATACCCTCTGGTCGTCCACCTACGTCGGCGCCGTGGCCCCCTTCGCCATGCTGACCATGATGACCGGCTTCGAGATTCTGGTGTCGGTCCTGCAGGCTTTCATCTTCACGATCCTGACCGCCGTGTACATCGGCGGCTCCCTCCATCCCGCACACTGAGTCGAATCCGGTTCGGGCACAACTGATCGCCGTCCACCATCTGGTGGGCACGAAAATCCCTATCAACAACACAAGTCTCCGGACGGAAACACCGGCCGGGTGCATGAGAAAACAGGAGAATCCAAGTGCTGAACGTTCTGGCGCAGACGGCAGCTGGTGAGATGCTCGAGGGCCTCAAGGCCATCGGTGCCGGCCTCGGTTACGGCCTTGCGGCCATCGGCCCGGGTGTCGGCATCGGCACCGTGGTTGGCAACGCCATCTCTTCGATGGCCCGCCAACCCGAGTCGGCCGGCATGGTCCGGACCACGATGTTTCTCGGCATCGCCTTCACAGAGGCGCTCGCCCTGATCGGTTTCGTCGTCTTCATCCTCCTGATGCCCTGATTGCCAACTCCGGCATCACACATCAGAGAGACCCTTCGAACAGAGAGACGACACCCATGAACAACCGACGGACCCGCCTGCTGGTGGCCCCGCTGTTCGCCCTTCTGGGGTTCGTGGCCTTCGCCGGCCCGGCCTCGGCATCGGGTGAGAGCGTGGGTTCCTGTATGGCCCACCATCTCGACGAGGCGGTCGAGGCGAACAACGGGGATCTACATGAGACCCTCGAGGACCACCACGTCCAGGACGAGCTGGAAAAGTGCTTCGAAGCACCCAGCCCGATCCTGCCGGAGCTGAACGAGGTCATCTGGGGCGGTTCCGCTTTCCTGATCCTGTTCGTGCTCATGGTCAAGAAGGGCTTTCCGGCCGTGAAGGGCGCGATGGACGCCCGGGCCGAGAAGATCCGAAGCGACCTCGACGCCGCCGAGCAGGCCAAGACTGACGCCCAGTCTGTCCAGGCCGACTACGAGGCACGTCTGGCCGATTCCAAGTCCGAGGCTTCGCGCCTCATTGACGAGGCCCGTGGAGCAGCTGACCAGGTCAAGGCCGACCTGATGGCCCGCCACGAGGCGGAGCTCGCCGACCTCCGGACCCGGGCAGCCGCTGACATCGAGTCGTCGCGGACCCAGGCCATTGCCGACCTACGGGCCGAGGTGGCCGGGATCGCCCTCGGTGCCGCCGAGCGTGTGGTCCAGTCCAGCCTCGACGCGGAGGTGCAGGGCCGTCTGATCGACGCCTACATCGACGAGGTGGCCGGCAGCAATGGCTGACCCGACGGTGTCCGGCTACGCCGACGCATTGTTCGCCGTCGCCGCGGCAGAGGGTGACCTCGCCGCGGTGGAGGACGAGTTGTTCCGTTTCGCCCAGGCCCTCCGGTCTGACGGTGAGCTGTACTCGACCCTGGCTGACCAGAGCGTGCCGGTGTCCCGTCGCCAACAGATCGTCGAAGACCTGCTGGGTGGTAAGGCCTCGGCCACCACGACGGCCCTCATCTCCATGGTGGTCGGTGCCGGTCGAGCCGCCGAACTTCCCGCCATCGTGGATGCACTGGTCGAACGCAGCGCCGCTTCACGAAACAAGGCCGTGGCCACCGTGCGATCGGCGGTCGACCTGACCGCTGATCAGCGGGACCGCCTGGCCGCCGCCATCAATACCCGTACCGGCAAGGCCGTCGAGATCAAGGTCGTCATCGACCCGACGGTCCTCGGTGGCGTAGTCACCGAGATCGGCGACGACATCATCGACGGCAGCGTCCGACGCCGCCTGAACCAGCTTCGCGAGAGCTTCCGCTAGGCCCCGGCCAGCGGCATACGAGCAAGAGACGAGAGAGACACACCATGTCCGAACTCACGATCAACACGGCGGACATCGCCGAAACGATCCGCAAGAACCTCGACGGGTTCACCCCCAGCCTGGAAGAGAGCCAGGTCGGCCGGGTCCTCGAAGTCGGCGACGGCATCGCCCGCGTGTCGGGTCTGCCCGACGCGGCGGTCAACGAGCTGCTCCAGTTCGAGAGCGGCACGTTCGGTCTCGCCCTGAACCTCGACGAGGGATCCATCGGTGCGGTGGTCCTAGGCGAGGTCGACGACATCGAGGAGGGCCAGACGGTGCGGGCCACCGGCGACATTCTGTCCCTGCCCGTCGGCGACGGCCTCCTGGGCCGCGTCGTCAACGCCCTAGGCGAGCCGATCGACGGCAAGGGCCCGCTGACCAACACCCAACAGCGCCGCATGGAGATCCAGGCACCGGGCATCATGGGTCGCAAGCCGGTGCACGAGCCGATGCAGACCGGCATCAAGGCCATTGACTCGCTCATCCCGATCGGTCGTGGCCAGCGCGAGCTGATCATCGGCGACCGTAAGACCGGCAAGACGACGATCGCCATGGACACGATCATCAACCAGGCCGGGCAGGGAATGAAGTGCGTCTACGTGGCCATTGGCCAGAAGGCGTCCACAGTGGCTCAGAACGTGGCCGTGCTCGAGGCCCACGGGGCCATGGATTACACCGTCGTGGTGGTCGCCCCGGCGTCCGACCCGGCACCATTCAAGTACCTCGCCCCCTACGCCGGCTGCGCCATCGGCCAGCACTGGATGGACAACGGCCAGCACGCCCTGGCCGTCTACGACGATCTCTCCAAGCAAGCCGAGGCCTACCGACAGATGTCGTTGCTGCTTCGCCGCCCACCGGGCCGCGAGGCCTACCCGGGTGATGTCTTCTACCTGCACAGCCGTCTGCTGGAGCGGGCCGCCAAGCTCAGCGATGAGCTTGGAGCCGGCTCGATGACGGCCCTGCCGGTCATCGAGACCAAGGCTGGTGACGTCTCTGCGTTCATTCCGACCAACGTGATCTCGATCACCGACGGCCAGATCTTCCTCCAGGACGACCTATTCAAGTCAGGCGTCCGACCCGCCGTGGACGTCGGCATCTCGGTGTCCCGCGTCGGATCGGCCGCCCAGGTCAAGGCCATGAAGAACGCCGTGGGCACGCTCAAGTCCGACCTGCAGCAGTTCCGCGAACTGGAGGCCTTCGCGGCCTTCGGTTCGGACCTGGATGCTGTTTCACAGGCTCAGCTGGACCGGGGCTACCGCCTCACCGAACTTCTCAAGCAGGGCCTCAACTCGCCGCTGCTCGTCGAGGAGCAGGTCGTGTCGATCTGGGCCGGCACCCGGGGTCACCTTGACGGTGTGGACGTTTCCGATGTCAGCCGCTTCGAGGGCGAACTTCTGGACTGGTTCCGGACCCGTCACGCCGACGTGCTGGCCGACATCAGCGCATCGGGAAAGATCGCCGACGAAGACGCCTTTGATGCGTCTATCGCCGCATTCGCTGAACAGTTCGAGGGTTCGGTGGCCGGCGGCTCGACCCCCGATGCGGAGTCGACCGACACCGCCTCGACCATCGTCGATGCCGGTACCACGCTCCCCGAAGAGGACATTTCGGAGACCGAGTGAACCTCGTGACCGGCCCGCAGGGCATCGCGGCGTTTCGTCCCACTGTCTGGGCGCACGCCCCGACCGTGATTGGAGCCCATGATGGCTGGCGGTAAGGAACGGGTCCTGCGACGCCGGATCGGCAGCGTCCAGAACACCAAGAAGATCACCCGAGCCATGGAGCTCATCGCGGCGACGCGGGTCGTCAAGGCTCAGCAGCGGGCCCGGGCCGCCAAGCCGTACGCGGAGCAGATCACCGCGGTGATCGAGAATTTGGCTGCCGGTGGCGCCGAGGTGGACCATCCGCTGCTCCGCCAGGCAGAAAAGGTCGAACGGGTCGGCGTAGTCGTCATCTCGTCGGATCGTGGCCTGGCAGGTCCTTACAACTCGGCGGTTATCCGGGCCGCCGAGCGCCAGGTGCAGAACGCCCGGTCCGAAGGCGCTGACTACGCGCTGGTCGTCATCGGTAAGAAGGCCCGCGACTACTTCGCTTTCCGAGACTTCATCGTCGACTCCTACACCGACGGCATCAGCGACAACCCCACCTACGAGGACGCCCGCCGGGTGGCCGAGACAGTGGCGTCGATGTTCATCGATGGTCGGGTCGACCGCGTCGAGCTCGTCTACACCGAGTTCATCAGCATCGGCAGCCAGAAGGTGGCCACCCGCCGCTTCCTGCCGCTAGAGAGCACCGAGACCATTGCCACCGAGGGTGGCGGTGAAGCCGGGGTCACCGGTTCCTTCGAGTTTGAACCCTCGCCGGAGGCCGTGCTGGCCGCCCTGCTGCCCCGCTACGTCGAGGCCCGCCTGTTCGGCGCCCTGCTCGAGTCGGCCGCTTCAGAGCATGCCAACCGCCAGCGGGCCATGAAGGCGGCCACAGACAATGCCGAAGAACTGATTGTCAAGCTTTCCCGAGAGATGAACCGGGCCCGCCAGGATTCGATCACCACCGAGATCATGGAGATCGTCAGTGGTGCCGAGGCACTCGGATCAGATGACGAGACCACCGACATGCCCGTCGCCGCCGGCGTCGAGGCTTGAGCAAACACGTACGAGAACGAAGAGCCAGGAGCAACACATGACTGATACCGCGCTCACCGACGGACACATCGTCGGCATCGCCGGACCGGTGATCGACGCCGAGTTCCCCACCGGGGACCTGCCGCAGATCAACACGGCACTGGAGTTCGACGTCGAGATAGATGGTACGGAACTCACGATCGTGGCCGAGGTGGCCCAGCAGATCGGCGACAGCCGGGTACGGGCCATTGCCATGAAGCCGACCGACGGACTGACCCGCGGCACTGTGGTTCGCAACACCGGCGCCGGCATCAGCGTGCCCGTCGGCGACAGCACGCTGGGCCACGTGTTCAGCGTGACTGGTCAGGGCCTCGACGACCCGACGGCCGGGCAGGGTGCAGATCGCTGGGAGATCCACCGTCCGGCTCCGTCGTTCGACTCGCTGGAGCCCAAGGCCCAGATGTTCGAAACCGGGGTGAAGGTCATCGACCTCCTCACCCCGTATCTGCAGGGCGGCAAGATCGGCCTGTTCGGTGGTGCTGGCGTGGGCAAGACGGTGCTCATCACCGAGATGATCAACCGCGTGGCCACGAACCATGGTGGCGTGTCGGTGTTCGCCGGTGTGGGCGAGCGGACCCGTGAGGGCACCGACCTCCGCCTAGAGATGGCGGAATCAGGTGTCCTCGAGAAGGCAGCCCTGGTGTTCGGCCAGATGGACGAGCCGCCAGGTGTCCGTCTCCGGGTGGCCCTGTCGGCACTGACCATGGCCGAGTACTTCCGTGATGAGCAGGGCCAGGACGTGCTGCTGTTCGTCGACAACATCTTTCGGTTCGTCCAGGCCGGTTCGGAGGTGTCGACCCTGCTGGGCCGCATGCCATCGGCGGTGGGCTACCAGCCGACCCTGGCTGATGAGATGGGCGACCTGCAGGAGCGGATCACCACTACCCGTGGTCGGTCGATCACCTCGATGCAGGCCGTGTACGTGCCAGCCGATGACTACACCGACCCGGCGCCGTTTACGTCGTTCACCCACTTCGACGGCACTACCGAGTTGAGCCGTGACATCGCCGCCCTGGGCATCTACCCGGCCGTGGATCCGCTGGCCTCGACGTCGACCATCCTCACTCCCGAGGTTGTCGGACAGAAGCACTACGACACGGCCCGCCGGGTACAGGAGATCCTGCAGCGCTACAAGGAGCTGCAGGACATCATTGCCATCCTCGGCCTGGACGAGCTCTCTGAGGAGGACCGGATCACCGTGTCCCGGGCCCGCAAGGTCCAGCGCTTCCTGTCTCAGCCCATGAACGTGGCCGAGATCTTCACCGGGTTGCCCGGCGTGACCACCCCGGTCGAGGACACCGTGGATTCGTTCGCCGCCCTCGTCGACGGCGAGTTGGACGACCTGCCCGAGCAGGCCTTCTTGAACGTCGGTGGTGCCGAGGACGCTCGCCGCAAGGCCCGAGAGCTCGAGGCCTAAGCCGACCATGACGTTCCAGGTCGAGCTGGTCTCCCCGGAGGCCATCTCCTACAGCGGCGAAGCTGAAATGGTCATTGCCCGGACGCTCGAAGGTGGCGACATTGCCTTCCAGCCGGGTCACGTTCCATTCATCGGCGTGCTGGCTGTCTGGTCAGTCGACGTGATCCGTCCCGATGGCGACCGCGACACCATTGCCGTGCACCAGGGTTTCGTCCAGGTGGCTGGCACGAAGGTCAGCATCTTGTCTGACGTGTCCGAGTCAGCCGGCGACATCGACGTGGCCCGCGCCGAGGCGGCGAAGTCGACGGCCGAGCAGGCGTTGACCACCGACCGGGACGACGAGGACGCTGCGGGCGCCCTGCTCCGGGCCGAACTACGCCTCCGGGTGGCCGGCGCCTAGTTCCACCGTCCGCCTATCGCGGGCGAGAATCAGTAGACGGGCGAGAACTCCTCGAGCTTGTCCAGGGCGTGGTGGGCGTCGATCATGCGCACCGTGCCGGACTTGGAGCGCATCACCAGGGACTGCGTGTGGGCCGCTCCCGACGTGTAGTGGACGCCCTTGACCAGGTCACCGTCGGTGATCCCGGTCGCCGAGAAGAAGCAGTTGTCGCCGGCCACCAGGTCATCAGTGCCCAGCACCCGGTCCAGGTCGTAGCCAGCCTCGACAGCAGCCGTGCGTTCGTCCTCGTTCCGGGGCCACAGCCGACCCTGGATGGCGCCGCCCATGCACTTGAGTGCAGCGGCTGAGATGACACCCTCCGGGGTGCCGCCGATGCCGAACAACACGTCGGCACCCGAGTTAGGCCAAGCGGTGGAGATGGCACCGGCCACGTCACCGTCTGGAATGAGACGGATGCGGGCTCCAGCGGCTCGGACCTCGTCGATCAGGTTGTTGTGGCGGTCACGATCCAGAATCACCGCGGTGAGGTCCCGGACGTCCTCGCGCTTGGCCTCGGCGATGCGCCGCAGGTTCTCGGCAGGTGAGGCAGTGATGTCTATGACGTCGGCGCATTGCTGCCCGACAGCGATCTTCTCCATGTAGACGCACGGCCCGGGGTCGAACATGGTGCCCCGGTCGCTGACCGCAATGACCGCGATGGCGTTGGCTCGGCCCAGCGAGGTCAGCGTGGTGCCATCGATGGGGTCGACGGCGATGTCGGCAGCCGGCGGCTGGCCGTTACCGATCCGCTCACCGTTGTAGAGCATTGGGGCTTCGTCCTTCTCGCCCTCACCGATAACCACGATGCCGTCCATGGTGACGGTGTCAAGGACGTGACGCATGGCGTCGACCGCCGCGCCGTCGGCGCCCTCCTTGTCGCCGCGGCCCATCCAGCGTGAGGCGGCCAGGGCGGCGGCTTCGGTAACCCGGCAGAGGTCGAGGGCGAGGTTGCGGTCGGGTACCTGAGCGTCTTCGGTCATAGGTCGGGAACCTACCCTTGCCGCGGGGGACGTGGGAGACCGGCCGGAGTGGCACACTTCCGCCATGGCCTGGTGCTTCCAATGCGGAAACGAGTACGCGCCCGGGGTCGAGGACTGTGTCGAGTGCGGTGTGGCCCTGGTGTCTGAACCGCCGGCCGACGCGGCCGAGGTCGGTGCACTCGACGAAGACCAGCTGGCCTACGAGCTTCACGAGTGGGCCGGCGAGAGCCGGAGAATCCTAGATCAGGACTTGACCGCCGCCGGTATTGCCCACGCTTGGCAGGGGGCCACCTTGGTGGTGCGGGTCGCTGACGAGGAGACCGTCGACCGGGCCATCGAGGATGCCGAGGACGCAGGAGGTCCGGCTATCGAGCCCGGAGTGGAGACGGTGGCCTACGAGGTGGACGGCTGGGCTGCCGACGAACAGTCGGCGTTCAGTGATCTGCTGGTGCGCCTGGGCGTGCCGCACGAGTTCGACGCTGAGGGCGACCTGGTGGTGCGGGCCGCCGACGAGGACGCCGTGGAGGTCGCTTTGGACGCGTTCGAGGCCGAGGCCGACGACCGGCCCGAGCTTGAGGGGTTGGATGCCAACGGCCTGCTCAGCGACGTGTTCGTGGCCTGTGACCGCCTGCGACGCGATGCCCGGGACCTGGCCGGGATCGAGGGGCTGGCCAACCTGGCCCCTGTGTTGGTGGGTCATCGCCCGCCGTTCGGGATCGACGGACGGATGTGGAACGCCCTGGGCGAACGCACCATGGGGCTGGTCGGGTTGCTCGGCACCGGAGACCCGGAGCCCGCAGAGGTGTCAGCTGTGGCCGGCGAGCTGGCCGAGGTGCTCCGCCACCTGACCTAGGTGCTCGTCGCTGGGGTCAGCGGGAGTCGACCGAAGTGGTCGGTTTCCGACCGGTTGCGTCGACCCCATCTGTGGGGGATCCTCATCCCCCGGTCGGGACCGACCCGACCGGTGCGACGAGAGAGCGGTAGCCATGCGATTCATCCAGATCATCGAGTCCGAGGGAGACGCGGCCCAGGAGTTGGCCGATGTGCAGGGCTATGCGGAGCAGGCGGCCGGCGACGAGACCGTGACGGTCGAGCGGGTCACCGTGTGCGGCGATCGAGACCGGCCGGGGACCGTCATCGTGATCGCCGAGTTCGCCTCGGCCGAGGCCGCCAAGCAGAACGACGAGCACGAGATCACCCAGGAGGGAGCGGCCAACGCCCCCGACGACACCTCCTACCGGAATCTGGACGTGGTCGGCGTCGTCGAGATGTGAGTTGGCGGCCCCGGTAGGGGCCACCGAGATCAGGCGGCGGCGTCTTCGGCTGACCGCAACACCTTCCATAGCGAGCGGTAGGTCGGCCACTCCAGATCGCCCAAGTAGCCGTCGTCCACCAGTGCCTCGTGCAGACGGGGGAGGTTGCGGTACGGCACCGTCATATCGGCGTGGTGGGCCAAGTGGTAGCCCACGCTGAACGGCACCATCACCAGGCGGGCCACCAGTGACTGGTGCACGTGGTGGGTGGTGCGCCGACGATCTTCCGAACGGGTCATGCCGCCGTGTTCAGCAATAGCCCGGATCCGGTTCAGGCCCTGGTAGAGGGTGGCCCACGGGAGCACCCAAAGCAGCAGGTACAGCCACGGATGGCCGGCGGCCCAGAAGGCGGCCAGCACCAAGACCTGCCCGGCCAAGAACCAGTAGGTGAGTCGCCGGTGACGTGTCTCGCGGAGCCGTTGGAACCGGGGCCGCACGATCCGAAAGGCCGAGACGCCGGTCAGGTCCCGACGGTGCTTGCGCCGCATCGACGCCGTGGTGATCGGATACCGGGCGTAGAGCCCGAAATCGGGCTCCTTCGGGCCGAACTCGTCTCGATGGTGGTGGATGTGGCCGATCCGATAGCCGTGGCCGCCGGTGCCGAAGGTCAGCCAGCCAATGAGGTTGATGCCGACCAGGTCATTGATTCGACGTCCGGAGAACAGCACCCGGTGGGCGGCCTCGTGGTGGAGGATGAACAATCGGTTCTGGGCAATGGGCATGAGCAGAAATGCCGCCACCCACGAGGCAGGGTGGGTGGCAGCCACGGCGGCGACCACCACGGCCACCGGGAAGAGCACGGAGCCGACCACGGTCAGGGCGTTGCGGGCATTGGGCACGGTGCGCAGCGAGTCCCGGAACGCCCCCCTCGGGCGACCATCGGGATGGAGCCGGTCGCTGCCAGCAAACGGAGCCGGCGAGGGCGCCATTCCCCCGGTCATCGACGCTACGGCCACCTCATGTTCCATGAGATGAGCGTACAGATCGGTGCCCGCCGGGGTCGGATCAGCGACCCGGCTACCCTCAGCCGGTGTCTCGCCCCGTGCCGGTCTCCCCGTCGGTCTCCGGATTGTTCCTGACCCCCGGTGCTGGCAGTGACCGCAACCAGGCCGGCCTGCTCGCCCTGGAGAAACACCTGGCTCCGCTCCCTGTCGAGCGCATGGACTTTCCATACCGGAAGGCTGGAAAGCACTTTCCCGACCGGGCGCCGGTGCTGGTGGAGGCCGTACGCGATGGTGTGGCCGACATGGCCGGTGCTCGTGGGGTCGATCCGTCCCGCCTCGTGCTGGGCGGTCGCAGCATGGGGGGACGGATGTGTTCGATGGCGGTCGCTGAGGGGCTCCCAGCAGCCGGTCTGGTGCTCATCTGCTACCCGCTCCACCCGCCAACGAAGCCGGAGAACCTCAGAGTCGAGCACTTCGGCGCCATTGATGTGCCGTGCCTCTTCGTCTCCGGTGACCGCGACGAGTTCGGGTCGCCCGCTGAATTCGATGCCCAACTGGAAGCCATTCCCGGCCCGGTCACCGTGGTGCGTCTGGCTGGCAAACGTCATGACCTGAAGGGCGCCGACGAAGCTGTGTGCGACGCCGTGGGCGACTGGCTGGAGAATTTGCGCAGGAGTTGATCGAATTATTTGCGCAGGAGTTGATCGAATCATTTGCGTAGGAGTTGAGGGAATCATCAGCGCCGAACTAGAAAATAGGTCCGATAGATAGCGCGTCCAGAGGGACGCGCTGATGAAGGGACGCCAGATGAGATACGCCGCTCCGGCGACGGTTGATGAAGCCCGGACGCTGTTGTCGGATAATCCCGGCTCGCAGGTCTTTGCCGGCGCTACCGACCTCGTTCCCCAGATCCGAGCCGGACGCCCGTCGCCGCCCATGGTGGTCGACCTCAAGCGAATCGATCGACTGACCGCGGTGATCCACGAAGGTGGAAAGTGGACGATCGGCGCGGCGACGCCGACCGCTGATCTCACCCGGAACGCCGATTTCACCGCCATGTTCCCGGGACTGTCGGAAGCCGCCGGTCTGATCGGTTCCGACCAGATCCAGAACCGGTCGAGCCTGGGTGGGAACCTGGCCAACGCCTCACCTGCCGCCGACTCGGTGCCCGCACTGATCGCCAATGCCGGTCAGGCCGTCATCGCTTCCGGCGACGGAACTCGGACCGTGCCAGCGGCCGACATCGCCACCGGCCCGGGCCTCACATCACTGGCCGACGGCGAGTTCATCATCGAGTTCACCTTGGACGACCCCCCGGCCGGCACCGGCGACGCCTACCTCCGGATGATCCCGCGCACCGAGATGGACATCGCCATTGCCGGAGCTGCGGTACGTCTCACCATTGCCGACGGCACAGTGAGCGACGCCACCGTTGCGCTCGGCGCTGTCGCTCCTACCGTCGTCATCGTGTCTGATGCCGAAGCCGCTCTGGTCGGTGCCACCTTGGATGGTGGCCGGTTCGACGACGCAACTCTGGATGCGGTGGCTGCCGCAGCGTCCGCAGCCTGCGATCCCATCAATGACAAACGGGGCACCGTCGCCTATCGGCGCCAGGTGGTCGGAGTACTGGCCAAGCGGGCCGCAATCGTCGCCGCTGAACGCGCACAGAACGGAGCCTGAGAACCATGTCTTCCATGAAGAGGTCAAGAACTCACGTGACCTGCACGGTCAACGGCGACGAGGTCGACTTCCTAGCTAGCGATGACACGTCACTGCTTGACGCCCTGCGCGACGAGCTCGGCCTCACCGGAGCCAAGGAGGGCTGTGGCACCGGCGACTGCGGGGCATGTTCGATCCTCGTTGACGGTCGGGTCAACTGCTCCTGTCTGATGTTCGCCCCCGAAGCCGAGGGGTCCGACATCGTGACCGTCGAGGGCATAGCGCAGGGTGACCAGCTCCACCCGCTCCAGCAGACCTTCCTGGAGGGCGCGGCCCTGCAATGCGGGATCTGTACACCCGGATTCCTCGTGTCGGCCAAAGCCCTGCTCGACGAGAACCCGGATCCCACCGAGACAGAGATCCGCTACGCACTGGCCGGAAACCTCTGCCGGTGCACGGGCTACGACAAAATCGTCCGATCCGTCCAGGAGGCTGCGGTGCAGCTGAGGGGAGCAACTCGATGACCGTCACAGAGGATCGTCCGAGCTACAAGTGGGTCGGCACCCGACCCATCAGACCCGACGGATACGACAAGGTGGTGGGGAAGGCCCGCTTTGCGGCCGACCTGAACCTCCCGGGACAGCTGCATGCGGCGATCCTGCGATCGCCTCACGGCCATGCCCGCATCCTTTCCATCGACACCACGGCGGCCGAGGCGATGCCCGGCGTGAAGGCCGTGATGACCAGCGCCGACTTTCCAGAGCTGGACGCATCCAACCCCGAACGTGACGTGGCGGAGAACATCATGGCCCGTGGCGTGGTGCGGTACGTCGGCCACGCGCTGGCCGCGGTGGCCGCGACCACCAAGGCCGAAGCGGCGGCAGCCGTGGCGGCCATCGAGGTCGAATACGAGTTGCTGCCGTTGGTGCTGAGCCTCGACGAGTCCATGGCCGAGGGCGCGCCGTTGGTCAATGAGCACAACGTGACCATGTTCGTCGAGAGTGATGGGCCGTCCAACATGGCCACGGTCAACTCCCTCGAGCGTGGCGATGTCGACGCGGCCTTCGAGGCCGCCGACCTGATTGTCGAGCGCGAGTTCGAGACAGCGTGGGTCCATCAGGGCTACATCGAGCCCCACGCCTGCGTGGTCGACGTCGGGCGGGACGGCAAGGCGGACATCTGGGTGTCGTCCCAAGGCCACTTCCGTGTCCGGTCCCAGACCGCCGCGGTGCTCGGTTGGGACACAGCCCGCGTCAAGGTGACCCCGGCCGAGATCGGCGGTGGGTTCGGTGGAAAGACCACGATCTACCTCGAGCCGGTCGCCGCCCGACTGTCCGAGAAGTCGGGCCGCCCGGTGAAGATCGTGATGAGCCGCGAGGAGGTGCTGAGGGCCACCGGTCCGGCACCGGCATCCAAGGCCAGAGTCCGGATCGCGGCCACCAACGACGGTGAGCTCACGGCCATCGAGGGCTGGTTGGGCTACGCCGTGGGGTGCACCAGCGACATGGCCGGCGTTGTCGGCGCCATGTCGGTGGCTTCCTACAAGTTCCCCAATCTGAAGCTTGAGGCCACCGCCTCGCTCACCAACACACCCAAGTCAGCTGCCTACCGGGCACCGTCGGCGCCCCAGGCGGCGTTCGCCATCGAGTCGGTCATCGACGAGATCGCCCAGCAGATGGACATGGACCCAATCGAACTGCGGCTCAAGAACGCCGTGGTCGAAGGTGACCCCACGGCCATGGGCATGCCCCATCCCCGGATCGGTTTCGTGGAGTGCCTCGAGGCCATCCGCGAAAGCGACCACTACCGTTCGCCGGTACCGGAGGGCGCGGCCCGAGGCGTCGGCGCGGGCTTCTGGTTCAACATCGGTGAGCAGTCCAGCGCCACGGTCAACCTCAACGA
Source organism: Acidimicrobiales bacterium (assembly GCA_030747595.1). Lineage (NCBI taxonomy): Bacteria > Bacillati > Actinomycetota > Acidimicrobiia > Acidimicrobiales > Acidimicrobiales bacterium. The sequence continues at coordinate 111,486 of JASLKK010000001.1, forward strand.
AGACGGCACGGCCACGGTGATCACCGGCAGTCCCGACATCGGTGGGAGCCGTGCATCGATGGCGCTGATGGCCGCCGAGGAGTTGGGCATAGATGTCCACTGCATCACCCCTGTGGTGGCCGACACCGAATCCGTTGGTTTCACCGACGTGACCGAGGGCAGTCGGGCGACCTTCGCTACCGGCATGGCCGTCGTCAACGCCTGTCGCGAACTCATTGACGAGCTCAAGGCCCGGGCGGCCACCATCCTTGGTGTCGACGCTGACGCGGTCGACTGGCTTGACGGCGAGGCCGTGGCCGACGGCAAAGATCCATTGTCGCTGGCCGCCATCACCGCCAAGGCCAAGAGCACCGGTGGTCCCCTCACGGTGACTGCATCACTCAACGCCGGTGGCGCCGGCCCGTCCTTCGCAGTGCATTGCTGTGACCTCGCTGTCGACGAGGAGACCGGACAGGTCACCATCCTCGGATACACCGCAGCCCAGGACGCGGGGACGGCGATCCACCCGAGTTACGTCGAGGGTCAGATGCAGGGCGGAACGGTCCAGGGAATCGGCTGGGCGTTGAACGAGGAGTACATCTACGACGACGAGGGCTCCATGCAGAACGCCAGCTTCCTCGACTACCGGGTTCCGGTGGCGTCTGATCTGCCGATGATCGGGACGATCATCGTCGAGGTTCCGAACCCCGCTCATCCCTACGGGGTTCGTGGTGTGGGCGAGACGGGCATCGTCCCACCGATGGCCACCATCGCCAACGCCATCAGCCGCGCCACGTCGGTGCGGATGACCTCGCTTCCCATGTCTCCGCCCAAGCTTCTGGCGGCCCTCGACGACCGCTGAGGGTGTCGGGATGCCCCGAGCCCATCTGATGTCGGACCATCGTCGCTTCACCGGCGGCGAGGCTGTCATCGAGGTTGAAGGGGCCACGGTCGGTGCGGTGATCGCTGAACTCGAGCGTCGCTATCCGGGCCTCGGCAACATCCTCACCAAGGCCTCCTCGGCCGGGGTGGACGGGGTGATTCACGCCGAGCCGGAGTACCTCGCTATTTCCCCGGACACCGACGTCTACTTCGTGGCGCCTCTCACTGGCGGTTGATTTCCTCCGGTGGTGCATCGCCTGGGTTGAGGGACTCGAGTTCGACCCGGGCCGTCTCCGGGAACCAGCCCAACACCAGTGCGGCAGCGAGGACGGGACCGACGGCCACCACGAGGAACGCCGGCCCGTAGGACCCGAACCGGTCGCTGAGCATCCCGACGATGATCAGGCCGGCAGCGCTGCCGGCCACCCCGAGAGTCACGACCAGACCGTTGGCCCGGGCCCGATTACGGGTTGAGAACAGTTCCGGCCCGTAGACGCCCAGGGCGACGGTCAACGATCCGATCACTGTTCCCACCACGCTGCTGGCCCACAGGGCGGCACCGGTCGAGTGGTAGGCCACCACCATGAAGGCGGTGCCGCCGAGGAGGCCGATGGCGCCTACTGGCCGTCGACCACGAGTATCGGCCAGTCGACCGGCCACGAAGATTCCGATGCCGGCCGGTGTGCTCGTGAGCAGCGTGAACAGGGTGATGCCGACTGCCGAGTATCCCCTGTGGTCCTTGAGGAAGTCGTTCTGGAACTGGCTGGCTGGAGCGGCGAACACCAACAGCAGGAACGATGCCACGGCTAGCAGCACCAGGCGTCGCCCTTCAGTCCGTCGTCGGCCTCCATCTGATGAATCAGGTACCCGGCCGTCGCGGGACCGGCGGTCGACGGAGTTGGCGGTGAACCGGAGCGACTCGGGGAGGCGGCGACCGACGGCCAGCAGCGCCGGGATGGCCAGCAGTGGGACGAGGTATACGGCCCGCCACGCCCTCGGGTCGAGGTCGGCCACCGGAAGGACCCAGACGGCCATGCCGGCGCCCAGCGCGGCACAGAGCACCAGCACGCTGACCCCGTAGGCCCGGGATCCTCGGGGAAGTTCCTCGGCGGCGAACACCCCGATGAGGATGCCCATGCCCGTGGTGAGCCCCCGGGCTATCAGTTGGCTGCCACCCAGAAACCAGAGGTCAGTCGAGGCCGCACCCAGTCCAGTGGCCAGGACCGCGGCCACCGCAGTGACTACTAGGACGGACCGGCGACCCTTCCGGTCGGCGAGGAACACTACGGCGAGGGCTACCACGATTCCCAGACGGACCACGGCCAGAGCGATTCCCTGGGCGGTGTCGCTTCGTCCGAACTCGTCGCTGGCGAAGGTGATGGTCTGGGTGATGACCGTGCCCAGATAGCCGTCGACTACCTGGATGCACGCCAGCAGCGAGAGCACCGTGGCGGACCGGGTGTCGAGACGGTCCGGCGGCGCCCACCAGGGGGTCCGGCGGCGGGCCACGGCGCGACGGAGGGGCCAGGAGAACAGTGGTCGCCAGGGTCCGACGGCCGCCCGGTACTCAATGGTCTCGACGACCCGGTGCCGCCCGTTGGTCGTACTGTCGACCACGAGTCGACGGTCCCAGTGTGTGAAGGGCCCGTGATCGATGACGAAGTGGTCGGTGCCGGTGACGCGTTCGCGGATCAGGTCGTCGCGGGCGGTACGGAGTTCGACGAGGCCCTCGTCGTCCAACTCGTGGACCACCACCGTCCTGGCGATCCGGCCGACTGGCCCACAAGCGCGGGGCGTGCTGGTGCTGATGGCTGCCCTCCGGTCGCCCGAAGCATCCACCCTACCGATGGGGGCCATACTGAGGGAGTGGGAAGCGACGGTGACGCCACTGCGGACGTGATCCGCGTCCGCCGATCAGGCCCGCTGCAGGGATCTGTCCGGGTGGCCGGCGCCAAGAACTCGGCGTTGAAGTTGATGGCGGCTGTCGTGCTGGCCCCGGGTCGCCACACCCTGCGAAACGTCCCCCGGATCGCCGATGTGATCCTCATGGCCGAACTCCTGGAACGCATGGGCGCCCGTGTCACCCGAGGTGCCGACGAGCCCGATGTGGTGACCATCGAAGTGCCCGACGTGATGGTGCCCGAGGCGCCGTACGACCTAGTGGAAAAGATGCGGGCATCGATCGTGGTGCTGGGCCCGCTGCTGGCCCGCTTCGGTGAGGCCCGGGTGTCGGTGCCCGGTGGCGATGATTTCGGCCATCGTCCCATCGACATGCACCTCCGGGCGCTGGAGGAACTGGGCGCCACGTTCACCACCAGCCACGGGGTGATCGAGGGTCGGGCCGAGCGACTCCTCGGAACGCGGATCCTGTTGGAGTACCCGAGCGTCGGGGCGACCGAGAACCTGCTCATGGCTGCCGTGACGGCCAAGGGTACGACGGTCATCGACAATGCAGCCCGGGAGCCTGAGATCGAGGACCTGGCAGCCTTCCTAGTGGGAATGGGTGCAGACGTGTCCGGTGCCGGTGGATCGACCATCACCATCGAGGGTGTGGAGCGCCTCCACCCGGTGGAGCACACCGTGGTGCCTGACCGGATCGAGGCGGCTACCTACCTGGCTGCCGTGGGACTGGCAGGAGGGTCCATTGCCATTGAGGGCGCACGGGCCGACCACATGGAGATGCTGCTCGACAAACTGGGTGCCATGGGCCTACGGGTCGACGACGGAGGCGACCGCCTGTGGGTCACCGCCCCCGAACGTCCCGCCCGGCTGACTTCGGTGGACGTGGCGACGCTGCCCTACCCGGGCGTGGCGACCGACTACAAGCCACTGCTGGTGGCGTTGCTCTCAGTGGCCGACGGGGTGGGCATCCTCACCGAGAACGTGTTCGCCGGCCGGTTCCGATACATCCCCGAACTGGTGCGGATGGGCGCCGATATCCGAGTGGAAGGCCACCACGCGGTGGTGCGGGGCGTCGAGGCTTTGTCTGGCGCACCGGTGCGGGCACCCGACATCCGGGCCGGAGCGGCGCTCGTGGTGGCCGGCCTGGCCGCTGAGGGCGAGACACTGGTGGCCGACGCACACCATGTGGCCCGCGGTTATCAGGACTTGGTGGGCAATTTGGCCCGACTAGGGGCCGACGTGGCCCTCGTACCGGGGGTTGGCGGAGCTTGAGTGGCCGGATCAGTCGCGGTTAGTCCGCGTCGGGTTCAGTGGGCCCACCCATGCGACGGGCCCGACGGTCGGCCAGCCAGAGAATGCCGGCGACCAGCACCAGCGGTCCGGCGACCAGCGCGATCTCGTCCCAGCCTCCCTGATGGGCGGTCAGCAATGGCAGCGAAGGCATCGGCCGATCCTACGGGGACATCTTCTGGCACCCGGGGTGGCACCGAGGGCCGGTCCTGCGAGACTGGGACCATGTCGATCGACGTGGCCCCCGATACGGGCATCGACGGACTGCGGGCCCGGGTGGAGAAGGTCATCGAGGTGATCCGTCCAGCCATCCAGGCCGACGAGGGAGACATCGTGCTCCACGAGGTCGACGAGGCCACCGGCGAGGTGTCCGTCGAGTTGGTGGGGGCGTGCGTGACCTGCCCGGCGTCGGATCAGACGCTCAAGGCGGGCATCGAACGGATACTGAAGGACCGGGTGGACGGCGTGACGTCGGTACAGAACGTGGGTGCCACCCTGGCTGGCGACGGACCCATCGGCGCCCCGGATCCTGACGAGGGCACGCCGGTCAGTCTGTAGTGGCGACGAACGAACCCCGGACCGAGGTACTGCTCCGCGTTGAACACCGCGACGACGGTGTGGTGGTGGCCACCCTTGACCGCCCCAAGGTCAACGCGCTCGATACAGCGCTGCTACGTGAGCTCGAGGAGTTCGCTCGCACGTGCATCGACGATCCACCGGGCGCCGTGGTCATCACCGGTGCTGGTCGGATGTTCGCGGCCGGTGCGGAACTGGCTGTCTTCGCCGATCCCGCCCTGCGGCCTGGTCAGGCCGACGCCTTCCGTGACGCCTTCGGTGCGGTGGAACGCATTCCGTGTCCGACCATCGCCGCGGTAAACGGCTTGGCCCTTGGTGGTGGAGCGGAGCTGGCCTGGTGCTGTGACCTACGAATCCTCGGTGAGGGTTCGGCTTTCGGTCAGCCTGAGGTTCTGCTGGGGATCATCCCCGGCGGAGGTGCAACCCAGCGCCTGACCCGCCTCGTGGGGCGGGCAACAGCCAAACGCCTCATCTGGGGCGGTGCCGCGGTGAAGGCCGCCGAGGCGCTCGCTCTCGGTCTGGCCGACGAGGTGGTGGGTGACGATGAGATCCTGGATCGGGCATGTGCCCTGGCCGCCGGTTATGCGGCGGGACCCCGGGTGGCTATCCGGGCCTCCAAGCGGGCCATCGATGAGGGCGCGGACATGACGCTGGCCGACGGGGTCGATCTCGAACTGGAACTGTTCCTGGAGGTCTTCGAGACCAATGATGCGCGGGTGGGCGTCGAGTCGTTCTTCGAGCACGGACCTGGGAAGGCAGACTTCACGGGTTCCTGAGGCTTCGCCGGTTTCTGAGATCACCGCGTTCGATGTCCGTCGCCGGAGGTCTGCCGGGTGTACGTTGCCGCGCCATGGTCGCCCCGTTCATCGAAGCCTTGTCCGCGTTCGCCACCTCCGAGGGGGCCCGTGACCCGGATCTGACCCGACCCATGGCGCTCCTGACTGATGCGCTTCTTCGGGTGATGCCGACGGTAGGTCGGGGACCCCAGCCAAGCCAGGAGGTCGTCGATCGACACCTGGGTGGTGCTCTGGCCGCGGCGGTCGGAACAGCGGGGGAACTCATCGGCTCAGTCGTACACGAGGTGGGTTGGGCCAAGCCATACCCCGAGTACGCCGGTGAGCCCGACATGGATGCCATGCGGGCCAACTACTCGTACGCCCCGATCATCGGGAGCGCCACCGACGTCATCTCCGGGGGGGCGGTGGCTGCGCCGTACCTGAGCGATGAGGTGTTTGTCGGGCTGGTGTTGCAGGGTCCGGATTGCGACTATCCGTCGCACGTCCACAAGTCCGAGGAAATCTTCTGGGTGGCCGCGGGCACGTCGGACTGGCAGAAGGGCGACGTCTGGCGAGTCGAGGAGCCCGGTGGGGTGATCCACCACGAATCGGGGGTTCGGCACGCCACGGTGACCCGTGACAGTCCGCTACTGATGTTGTTCGCGTGGGTGACCGACCCGGGTTGCATTCCGGTCATTGTCCGGCGCTGAACCTGATGTCGGAATCATTGCCGGGAGGCGAGTTCGAGGCCTGTCACCGGCATCCGGAGAATCGGGCCGGAGTGCGCTGTCAGCGGTGCAACCGCCGGATCTGTGCGCTGTGCATGCACACGGCATCGGTGGGCTTCCACTGTCCGGACTGTGCAGGCGGACGGACGCGACGGCGCGAAAGGTCCAGCCCGATCCGTCCGGTGGGGGCGCGCCCTGCGGGGCGGCGAGTCGCACATGTGCGGGTCGGTCCGGTGGAGGGGCCACCGGCCACCCTGGCGCTGGTTGCCCTAAACGTCGCGGCGTTCCTGGGCACCGTCTTTCTGGGCGGCTCGGGAGGTGGCGGCGTCTACGACCGGTTCGCCTCCGGCGGCGGGATGGTCACCGTGGACCACGGTCTGCTGGGCATCGGCCGGTCGGGGCCGTTCCTCATCGGCGTGGCCGAGGGGGAGTGGAGTCGCCTGCTCACCGGTGGCTTCCTGCACGCCGGCCTGCTCCACCTCCTGGTCAACATGTTCCTGCTGTGGATGTTGGGTCGCCAGCTGGAGGCCGCACACGGTCCGGGTCGTTATGCCGGCCTGTACCTGGCGTCGTTGCTAGCCGGCTCGTTCGGGGTGATGCTGCGCGACCCTCAGGCCCTCACGGTAGGCGCATCGGGTGCCGTGTTCGGCCTCATGGCCGCGGCAGTCATCCACCAGCTCCGGCGGGGAATCAACCCCTGGGGGACGGGGCTGGGAGGCCTGCTCCTGGTCAACGTGGTGTTCACATTCGGCCGACCCGGCATCAGCATCGGTGGCCATCTGGGTGGATTGGTAGGTGGTGCGTTGGTGGCGTGGATGGTCGACACCGTCGAGCGTCGTGGCATGCCCCGGGTGCTGGTCGCCGCGCTGCCCTGGGTGGTGGCGATCGCGTTCGCCGCCGGTTCGGTGTGGGCGGCGGGACGTTGGTGGGACCCGGTGCTGCGTTGAGTCCGTCTTCGGGGGACGATCGCGTGATGGACGAACAATCATTGAACCAGTCGGCCGTTGGACCACCAGATCTGGAGTTCTTCTGGGACCCGGTGTGTCCGTTCGCCTGGCAGACGTCACGCTGGCTACGACGGGTAGCTGACCTTCGGGGCCTGACCGTGGAGTGGCGGTTCATCAACCTGTCGATCCTCAACGAGGAGCGTGACTACGACGCCGAGTTCCCCGAGGGCTATCGGGAGTCACACGACCGGGGGCGCCGCATGCTGCGGGTGGCGGCCTCGGTGCGTGCCGCCGAGGGGACCGCCGCGATGGATCGGCTCTACCGGGCGTTCGGCGAGACGATCTGGCACCGGGTGATGGACGAGGGCGCCGACTTCCGTGCCGATGTGGCCACACCGGACCACATCGCCAATGTGTTGGACCGGGCGGGTTTCGATCCGACCTACGGCGACGCGGCGACCGACCCCTCGTGGGACGCCGAACTGCGGGCCGAGACCGCCGAAGCGGTGGGTCGCACGGGTGATCAGGTGGGGACGCCGATCATCACCTTCGGGCCTCCCGACGGTCCGTCGATCTTCGGGCCGGTCATCTCGTCGGTGCCTGACTCTGACGAGGAGTGCCTGGCGCTGTACGACGCCACGGTCACCCTGTGCAGGTTCGACACGTTCTCCGAACTCAAGCGCAGTGCCCGGCCACGGTTGGACCTACCGGTCATGACCGGGCGTCCCGGTTAACTCCGAACCTCTTCCACTTCGACCGGGTACCGGCTTGGCTACCGGTGTTACGTGGTGTCAGCTCGACGCCACGTGCTCACGTGTTGCGACGAGTCGTCGGAAAATGGGGTGCCCCGCCAGTCCTCGGTTCGGTCGACCCGCTCCAGCCCGGCGACGTCCGCCATGGCGTCGAGTTGGTCCGGGGTGGCGTAGCGCAACAGGTAAGGAAAGAACCGGTTTCCGGCCGCCGTCATCACGATCCGCTGCCCGGTGATGGTCTGGGCAGCCCTGTTCGTGGCCACCACGTCCAGCATCACCCGGTCGATGGATACGTCGCGGACCGATACGCCGTCGTGGGTGTCGGGGGCTGGCACGAACGCCTCAAGCACGAACCGGCCTTCGGGGGCCAACGTCTCGGCCACGCCGTGCATGCACGCCTGTTGGGTCGCCTCGGTGGTCAGGTTGAAGAACGTGTTGAAACCCACAAGTACCACGTCGAATCCTGTGCCAGCGATGGTCGGATCGGCCATGTCGCCGGCGACCAGAGTGAGTCGGTCAGCTCCCGGCTTGGCTCGGAGGCGGTCCAGCATCGACGGTGAGGCATCCAGCCCGGTGACGGTCAGGCCCCGGTCGGCCAGCGGGAGAGCGAGTCGGCCCGTGCCGACGCCCAGCTCCAGCACGGTGCCTGCCGGCCCGGCGAGGGTGTTGACCCGATCGGCTACCTCGCTGGGAGATCCGATCTGGGTGATGGCGATCCCGCCGTCGACGCCGTACCACTCGTCGTAGACCTCGGCGATGGTCTCGCCGTAGGTCTCGCTGTCGTACCCGTCCATAATCCAGAGTCTGGGGGAGGGATCGGCAAACTCCAATAGGGACCCGTGGACCGGGTCGGCCGTAGCCTTGACGTCGTGGGAGTGGAGCTGACGAACGAGATTCCCCAGAAACGGGTCTACCTGGATCATGCGGCAAGCACGCCGGCCCGGCCCGAGGTGGTGGCCGCCATGTTGCCGTGGCTGACTGACCACCCCGGCAACCCGTCGGGTTCCCATGCCGCGGCCCGGGAGGCCCGGCGGGCGGTCGACGACGCTCGCGACCATGTGGCCGTCCTAGTCGGGTGCCTACCGGGTGAGGTGGTCTTCACCTCTGGGGGGACCGAGGCCGACAACCTCGCTGTGGACGGCGTGGTCCGGGCCACCGGTGGTCTGCCGGTGTGTAGCGCGGCCGAACATCCGGCGGTTCTGGAGCCGGTACGTGACGCCGGCGGGCTGGTGGTGCCGACCGACGCCGGTGGCTGTATCGACCTCGAGGCGCTGTCCGAGGTGCTGGCCTCGGTCGACGCCTCTCCGGCGGCCGATGCCCCGGAGATGGGGATCGCCCTGGTGTCGGCCATGGTGGCCAACAACGAGACTGGAGCGGTGACCGACATCGACGCGGTGGCCGCGGTGGTGGCCGAGCATGCGCCCGACACCGTTGTGCACACCGACGCCGTGCAGGCCACTGCATGGCTGGACCTGCCCGCGACGGTCCATCGAGCCGGGTTGGTCAGCATCACTGGCCACAAGTTCGGCGGCCCCAAGGGCGCCGGCGCACTGGTGGTGCGGGCTGGGGTGCCGTTGGCGCCCGTCCTACGGGGTGGTGGACAGGAACGAGAACGGCGCAGCGGAACCCAGAACGTGCCGGCCATCGTGGGCCTTGGCGAAGCAGCCCGTCTGATGGTCGTCGAGCGTGACGCCGTTTGCCAGCGGGTCGGAGCCCTCCGGAACCGGCTGGAAGACGGGCTGGTGGAGGCCGTCAGCGGAGCCCGCCGGACGGTGCCCGACGGAACGCCCCGGACCCCGGGGGTGGCCCATCTGTGTTTCGATGGCATCGAGAGCGAAGAGTTGTTGTTCCTGCTGGAAAGGGACGGAATCGCGGCCAGCGCCGCGTCGTCGTGTGCCAGCGGGGCTCAGGAACCCTCACCGGTCCTGGCCGCCATGGGCATCGACCGGGTGACGGCAGCGGGATCGCTACGACTGTCCTTGGGGTGGGCCAGTACCGGCGCTGACGTAGACCATGCCCTCGCCGTCGTCCCGGCGGCCGTAGAGCGACTTCGGGCCCACACCCGTTCGTTGCAGTCCAGATGACCGACCAGAGCCACGCCGTGTCTCACCCGTTGGGAACGCAGGACGGCGGCCCGATCGGGCCGGTGATGGTGGCCATGTCTGGGGGCGTCGACTCGTCGGTGGCAGCGGCTCTACTTCGCGACGCCGGCCATGAGGTGGTGGGGGTGACCCTTCGACTGTGGGGGGGCGAGTCCGACTCGGGGTGCTGCGCGGTGTCCGACGTCGACGATGCCCGTCGGGTGGCAGACGCCCTGGGGATCGAACACCACGTGTTCAATCTGGGCGATGACTTCGAGCGTGACGTGGTGGCGCCCTACGTGGCCGCCCACGCGGAGGGTCGCACTCCGAACCCATGCGTGGAGTGCAACCGACACCTCAAGTTCAACCGACTCCGGCACCGGGCCTCCGCTCTGGGCTTCGATCGGATAGCTACCGGGCACCACGCCCGGATCGTCCAACGGCGCGACGGCACCCGCCGCATTGCCCGGGCCGTCGACTCGGCCAAGGACCAGTCCTACGTGCTGCACATGCTCGACCAGCCACAGTTGGCCGGACTGCTGCTGCCCATAGGCGACCTGAGTAAGGACGAGGTCCGGCGTCGTGCGGCGGCCATAGGACTCCGGACGGCCGACAAGCCCGACAGTCAGGACGTGTGCTTCATCACGCGGGCCCACGGTCGGGAGGACTTCTTGGGCCGACGTATCCCGCTGACGCCCGGCCGGGTGGTGGACGGATCCGGCGCCGAGGTCGGTGCGGTTAACGCGATGGAGTTGGTGACCATTGGCCAACGTCGGGGGATGGCTCTGGCTGGTGGTGGTGCACCCCGTTACGCGGTGGCCGTGGACCTTCCGACAGCCACCGTGACCGTGGGGTCAGCCGCCGATCTACTGGTCGACGAGACCCCGGTTGAGAGTCTGGTCTGGACCGGCGATCACGTGGATACGGACGGACTGGCAGCACAGACGAGTGCCCACGGGACGGCCGAACCGGTGACGGTGCACGCCAGTCTGGAGAGGTCTCCGGACCGATGGCAACTGCGATGGGTCCGACCTCACCGTCGGGTGGCGCCAGGCCAGAGCGTGGTGTTCTACGAGGGCGACGAGGTGGTCGGCGGAGCGACGGCCGCCTGACCTGTTTCAGCCCACTGGCAGGCGACGTCGGGCCGCTTCGGCAAGGACCACGTCGGGACGGACCGGGGAACACAGGAAAGCCTCGATGGCTTGTACCTCCATGGCAGGCGTTGCAGCCCCGCCACGGGACTTGACGGGCAGGACGTCATGGGGCCGACGGCAACGGATCTCGAGGGCCAGGCCCCGGGCCTGCTGGGTGAAGTCGCTGGCACCGGTGTGGGCCGCTGCGGCGCCGAGCTGATCCAGTCCGGCCCTCTCGAGAAGAGTGGGCTCGGCAAGGGCCAGGTGGTCGTGGAGGACGAATCCGGCGGGTACCAGCACGATCCAACGGCGGGCCAGCCGGTGCAGCGACCGGAGGGAGAGAATGGTCAGCGGGAGACCGACGGCGGTGACCACGGCTCCGGGCACCCACCGGGAGTGCAGAAGGAGGATCGGGCCAACGGCCGCGCCAGCGACGGTCACAGCGGTGGCCAGGGGGCCGAGGACTAGAACGACCGGGCCGGGCGCCCGCAACAGGAAGCGGCGCTCGTCGCCGTACGAAGCACCGTCCACGAACCGGTCGGCTACCGGAGCGTCGAATGAGGCCAAAACAACGAGGATCCCGGCAAGAAGTGCGAAGCCGATGTTCACGAGGTCATCGGTAACGCTGGCGCTCCATACGGCGAGAGCGGCGACGCCCGGACCACCGACGCGCAGCACGGTCAGGGTCACCGGCAGCGGCACGAGGGTGGCCGTCAGACAGAACGCCCAGCAGACCCAGAGCGCCGCTGAGGTAGCCGAACGCGGTCCCGGGTCCATTCCATGGAGGGCATCGGCGACGGCGGGACCGATCAGGATCGGAAGGAGCACCCAGATGGCTCGCAGACCCGAGACGCCAAGTCGCTCGGCGCGGCGTCCCGGGTGGTCGTTCGTCCGCGACGAGGCCACGGAGGAAACCAGTGAAGGAAATAAGCGTCGAGCCACCACCCCACGCTAGAGCCCGCTCCGGGGCCTGTTGCGGGCCCTCGGTAGGATCGTTTCGTGGACGGGCACAGCCAACGGATCAATGAACTTCGGACCCTCATCGCCCACCATGACGAGCGGTACCACGAGGCCGACGCTCCCGAGATCCCCGACGCCGACTTCGACGCCCTGGTGGTCGAGCTCCGAGCGTTGGAGGCCGAGCGCCCCGACCTGGTGACCGCCGATTCGCCGACCGCACGGGTAGGTGCAGCGGGCCGGTCCACGTTTGACGCGGTGGCTCACCGGGTCCCCATGCGGTCGCTGGACAACGCCTTCGACATCGACGAGTTACGGGCATGGTCCGAAAGAGTCGTCAAGCGACTGGCGGCCGATGGGTCCGCAATTGGGACGGCCGAGGAGGCCGTTGAGAATGCGAACGACCCCCCGGCGGTGACGTGGGTTTGCGAGCTGAAGTTCGACGGCCTGGCTGTGTCCATCCGCTACGAGGACGGTGTGCTGGTTCAGGCGGCGACCCGTGGCGACGGACGAGTGGGCGAGGACGTCACGGCCAACGTCCGCACCATTGCCGACGTCCCCGAAAGGCTGGCCGACGGGGCCCCGACGGTGGTTGAGGTCCGCGGCGAGGTCTACCTGGGTCTCTCTGCGTTCGCCGCTCTGAACGCGGCGCAGGAGGAGGCAGGAGACAAGACCTACGTCAACCCGCGAAACACAGCTGCCGGGTCGCTCCGCCAGAAGGACTCCGCCGTCACAGCGACCCGCGACCTCTCGTTCTGGGCGTACCAACTAGGTGAAGTGGTCGACGGTCCGGAGCCGGCCTCCCATCTAGAGACGCTGCGATGGCTGGCCGGACTGGGCCTGCCGGTCGACGGCCACGTGGCGTCATTCGACGACTTCGAAGACGTGGTGTCCCACGTGGGAGCCGTCGAGGCCGCTCGTCACGATCTGGACTTCGAGATCGACGGGGTGGTCGTCAAGGTGGACGACTTGGCGTTGCAGCGGTCTCTCGGGTTCACGGCTCGGGCGCCCCGCTGGGCCATTGCCTACAAGCTGCCTCCTGAGGAGCGCACCACCCGCCTGCTGGACATCGAGGTATCCATAGGTCCCGGAGGCCAGGCCACGCCATTCGCCCGCCTGGAGCCGGTGTTCGTGGGTGGTTCGACTGTCGCCGCGGCAACCCTCCATAACGCCGACCAGGTGGCCGTCAAGGACGTCCGTCCGGGCGACGTAGTGGTGGTCCGAAAGGCGGGCGACGTCATCCCCGAGGTACTCCGGCCCGTCCTGTCGGAGCGACCCGACGGACTGGCGCCGTGGACCTTTCCGACGGCGTGTCCAGCATGTGACGAACCGCTGGTCCGGCCCGATGGCGAGGCGGCCACGTTCTGTGGCAATCACGCCTGCCCCCGACAGGTCAGGGGGCGCATCGAACACTTCGTGTCACGGGGTGCCTTGGACATTGAGGGCTTCGGTGAGCAGCGGGTTGACCTGTTCGTGGGTGAGGGCCTGCTGAACGACGTGGCCGGCGTGTTTGCCCTGGACTACGACCGGATCGCCGGATGGGACGGCTTCGGCGAGACCTCGGTCGAGAACCTGAGGCGGGCCGTCGAGACCTCCCGGGAGCGTCCGCTGGGACGGCTGCTTTTCGGCCTCAGGATCCCCCACGTTGGGACCACGGTGGCTGATCTTTTGGCGGCGGCCTTCGGACATCTCGATCTGCTTCAGGCGGCCACCGTCGAGGACCTCGAAGCCGTCGAGGGGCTCGGCCCGATCATCGCGGCCAGCGTGCACGAATGGCTCCGACAACCCCGCAACGTCGACCTGCTAGGTCGACTGCGGTCCGCTGGCGTGAACCTCGAGGCGCCGACCACCGACCCAGGCGACGAGGTTGCCCAGGTACTCGACGGTATGGCCATCGTCGTGACCGGAACACTGGCCGGTCAGAGTCGGGACGAGGCGAAGGCGGCCATTGTCGCCCGGGGTGGCAAGTCGCCGGGCAGCGTGTCGGTCAAGACAACCGCCTTGGTTGCCGGTGAGGGCGGCGGATCGAAGCTGGTGAAGGCCGAGGAGCTCGGTGTCCCGGTTCTTGATGAGGCGGCGTTCAACCTGTTGCTGGCATCCGGTCAACTTCCCGGCTGACCCACTGACCACTTGGCCCATCCAGCGGTTGGTTGGACGATTGGCTGGGGCCCGCCCCCGGGTCAGCCGTCGACCCGGAAGCACCAGTCGATGGTGGCGGTGCGGTCGGTGTTGCGGACTGGCCAGTAACGCACCGTGGCGCATACCTCCTGAGAGGGGAGTCGCTCGAGGGCCAGGCCGGCGTCGGGTCGGAAGATCACCGAGTTCAACGCCTTCTCGACCCTCTGCTGGTCGAAGGGGATGGCGGTGCCACCGATGTGGACGATCTCACCCACCCAGCCGGCAGCGAGGATGGCCCCCACGTTGGCCTGAGGCAGGACGGTGTCCCCCCGTGCGGGCAGGAGTTCAGACACGGCCGGATTGGTCGACACCGATACGTCGCCGAGGTTTTCGCTGGGTAGCAGAGCGGCCAGCACCAGCACGCCCACGCCGAGGCCCATGAGCACGCTGATGACGAGGGCACGGCGTCGGGTCACGGGCGCAGGCTATCCATAGCGTTCGGACGGGTAGCCTCCGGGGGTGACCGACGGATTCACCGACGGGGCCCCCGCCGGCCCGTCCGGCGCCATGCCCGCGCCAGGCCGGATGCTGGGTGGTCGATATCGCCTGGGTGGTGTCATCGGCACCGGCGGCTCGGGCACCGTGTACCTCGCCGACGACTTGTCGCTGGGTCGCCAGGTGGCCGTCAAGGTGCTCCATTCCTCGCTGGTCGGAGACCAGGCGTTCGTCGAGCGGTTCCGGGCCGAAGCCCGTCTGGTGGCCTCGTTGGCCGACCCCCACGTGGTGGCCATCTACGACTGGGGGGTCGACGGGCAGGCCTACCTGGTGACCGAGTACCTGGGTGGTGGCAGCCTCCGCAGCATCCTGTCGTCGGGTCGCACGCTCACGCCGTCGCAGATGCTGATGGTGGCCCTCGAGGCCTGCCGGGCACTGGACCATGCGCACCGCCAGGGCATCATCCACCGGGATGTCAAGCCGGCCAACCTGCTCTTCGGACAAGACGCCCGCCTGCGTATTGCTGACTTCGGTCTGGCCGACGCCCTGACCGGCTCGGCCAGCCGGGAGTTGTTCGGCGGAGGCGGCGTGATCGGCACGGCACGGTACGCCTCGCCTGAGCAGGCCCAGGGCCATCCGTTGGACGGTCGTTCCGACGTCTACGCCCTCGCCCTCTGCATGGTCGAGGCGGTGACCGGCCACCTCCCCTTCGTGGCTGACACCATCGCCGACACGCTGGTAGCCCGCGTCGGGCAGAACGTCCCCATTCCCGAGGCCCTCGGACCGCTGGTGCCGGTGGTCGCTAGTGCCGGGACCGCTGATGTGGAGAACCGCCCGTCGGCCCGTGAACTGGGCCGTCTACTACTCGACGTGGCTGGGCGGATGTCCCGACCCGAGCCACTGCCCCTCGTGGGTCCCGGCGAGGTCGGCGCCGCCCCGATGCCCGGCGAGGCCGAACACGGCGCACCGTCGGTGTTCACCGATCCCGGCCCGGCCACCCAGGCCCATTCCCCTATCCAGGCCCATTCGCCGGTCCACGGACAGACACCTGCCCGGGCGGCGTCCCCGGTCCGGCCTCGCCGCCGCCGCTGGCGGGGGGCCCTGCTGGTCGCCACCCTCCTAGTCGGTGCGGTGGTGGGCGGCAGTGTGCTGTTGTCGGCCGGGCGCACGACCACCCGTGCCGTTCCGGCGCTGGTGAACACCTCGGGTGACAGCGCACGGTCGTTGCTCATCGAACTGGGCTGGCTGGTCGAGGAGCGTTACGACCGTCGGGACGACACCCTCGAGGGTCAGGTGTTGTCCATGCAGCCGGCCAGCGGTGCCCGACTGGAGGCCGGCGAGACAGTGGTACTGGTGGTTTCGCTCGGGCCGGCTCGGATGCCGGTGCCCGACGACCTGGTCGGCGTAAGCCTCGAGGAGGCGGGGCGTCGTCTCGACGATGCCGGCCTGACGTTGGGCACGGTGTCGACCCAGAAGGACGAAGCCATGGCGGCCGGTCTGGTCATCTCGGTTACCACCATCGACGAGACGGTGCCCCAGGGTTCTGCGATCGACCTGGTGGTGTCCGGTGGCCCGTTGCCCCGGTTGGTGCCCGAGGGCTTGGTGGGCCTGATGCCAGCCGACGCGGTGGCCGAACTGATCGCTCTGCGTCTGGCCCCCACCATGGGCGAGGAGTACGACGAGTGGGTGGCCGCCGGACGGGTGGCGCGTGTCGAACCGGTCGGAGGAACCCGGGTCGAGGTCGACGACGACGTCCGCGTGGTGGTCTCGCTCGGCGCCGAGCCCCGAGCCGTGCCGTCCATGGAGGGCCTGTCACTGGCTGCAGCCGAGAGTCGCCTGGCCGCCTCGGGCTTCCGCAGCGTGGTCGTCGAGGGGCTACCCGACGGAGACGATGTGGATCGTGCGTTGCAGGTCGTGGTGTCCCAGACGCCGTCGGCCGGCCGGCGCGAGATGCCGAGCACCACGGTGACACTCGTGGTCAGTCCCGCCTGAGTCGTATCGTTCTTCCGGCCTTTCATCTCGCCGTCCAATCGCCCCCGACGAGGCTCCTCCTATGACCGAACGCATCTCCAGAAGTGACGTGGCCCACGTGGCCAACCTGGCCCACCTGTCGCTGACCGATGACGAACTCGAGGCCTTTACCGGCCAGTTGGCCGACGTGCTGGACCACGCGGCCGACCTCGAGGCTCTGGACCTGGACGACGTGGAGCCGATGATTCATCCGCTCCCGCTGCGAAACGTGCTGCGCCCCGACGTGGTTGGTGCGACCAGCGACCGGTCCGAAGTGCTGGCCTGTGCGCCGTCGGTGGAGGACGAGCAGTTCCGCGTCCCGCCGGTGCTGGGTGAGGCCCCGTGAGTAGACCCATGGAGACCACGGCACAGAACCTGGCCGCCGACGTCCGCTCGGGCACCCGGTCGGCCAGAGCGGTGCTCGAGGAGCACTTGGTGGTCATCGAGTCCCGGGAGGACGAGGTGCACGCCTTCAACCTGGTGCTGGCCGACGAGGCCCGCGCGTCGGCCGACGCCGTTGATGCCCTTGTGGCCAACGGGGAGGACCCGGGCCCATTGGCCGGCGTCCCGGTGGCGTTGAAGGACAACTTGTGCACCCGCGGGGTGCCCACCACCTGCTCGTCGCGGATCCTCGAGGGATGGCGACCGCCCTACGACGCCACGGTGGTCGAACGCCTCGTTGCGGCCGGTGCGGTGGTGGTCGGCAAGACCAACCTCGACGAGTTCGCCATGGGGAGCTCAACGGAGAACTCGGCGTTCGGGGCGACCCACAATCCGTTGGATCTGACGAAGGTCCCCGGCGGGTCGTCTGGTGGATCGGCCGCCGCGGTGGCCGCCGGATTCACACCTCTGGCCCTCGGCAGCGACACCGGCGGGTCGATCCGCCAGCCCGCAGCGCTGTGTGGCGTGGTCGGTGTCAAGCCAACGTACGGGATGGTGTCCCGCTATGGGCTCGTGGCCTTCGCCTCCAGCCTTGACCAGATCGGCCCGTTCTCCCGCACGGTGGCCGACTCGGCGCTCGTGCTGGAGGTCATCGGCGGCCACGACCGTCGCGATTCCACGTCCATCCACGAACCCGCACCCGACCTGCGTTCGGTGCTGGACCGCGGTGTCGAGGGCCTGCGCATCGGCATCATCGAAGAACTCTCGGGAGACGGTCTCGAGGGCATTGCCGCCGATGTCCGGGCCCGCCTGCACGAGGCGGCCGCCGCGTTGGAGGCGGCCGGGGCCACGGTGGCCACCACCTCGGTTCCGTCGACGGTGTACGGCCTGTCGGCGTACTACGTCGTGGCACCCGCCGAGGCTTCATCGAACCTGGCCCGATACGACGGCGTGCGGTTCGGCCTCCGGGTTGACGCCGCCACCTCAGGAGACATGCACGCCGCTACCCGCACCGCCGGATTCGGCGACGAGGTGAAGCGTCGGATCATGCTTGGCACCTACGCCCTGTCGGCCGGGTACTACGACGCCTACTACGGCAAGTCGCAGAAGGTCCGAACGCTGCTCGCGGACGACTTCACCCGGGCCTACGAGGAGTTCGACCTGCTGCTCAGCCCGACGGCGCCCACCACGGCCTTCCCGATCGGCGAGAAGACGGCTGATCCCATGACCATGTACCTCAACGACGTGTGCACCATCCCGTCGAACCTGGCCGGACATCCCTCGATGTCGGTGCCCTTCGGCGTCGGCGACGACGGCATGCCGATAGGCGTGCAGGTGCTGGCACCGGCAACCGGCGAGCCGACCATGTTCCGGGCCGCAGCGGTCCTTGAGGCCTCCGCCCCTCCGGGGCACCCGGACGTGGGTGGAGCCGTGACCGGGCCGACCGGTGGAGCGACCGCATGAGCGACGACGCAGCCACTGAGATCGTCCCCGGGTGGGAGACGGTGATCGGCCTGGAGGTCCACGCTGAACTGGCAACGGCCACCAAACTGTTCTGCGATGCCCCAAACCAGTTCGGCGGCGAGCCCAACACCAACATCGATCCGGTGTCGCTGGGCCTGCCGGGCTCGCTACCCGTGCTCAACGAGCAGGCGGTGGAACTGGCCATTCGGGTCGGCCTGGCTTTGCACTGTCGTGTGCAGCGTTCGGTGTTTGCCCGAAAGAACTACTTCTACCCGGACATGCCGAAGGATTTCCAGATTTCCCAGTTCGATCTGCCCATCAACGAGGAGGGCTGGCTGGAGTTGGCCGATGGCCGCCAGGTGGGCATCGAGCGGGCACACCTAGAGGAGGACACTGGCAAGAGCACGCACGTGGGTGGTGGCGGTCGGATCCACGAGGCCGGTTACTCGCTGGTCGACTACAACCGGGCTGGCGTTCCACTCATTGAGATCGTGGGAGCTCCCGACCTGCGGTCAGCTGAAGACGCACGGGCCTACGTCAGCGAGCTGCGGTCGATTCTGGTGGCCATCGGCGCGTCGGACGGAAAGATGGAGGAGGGATCGATGCGGGTGGACTGCAACGTGTCGGTCCGACCCATGGGCGACCCCGATTTGGGAACCCGCTGCGAGGTGAAGAACATCAACTCGCTGCGCTCGCTGGGACGGGCAATCGTCTACGAGTCTCGCCGTCAGGTTGACCTCATCACCTCCGGTGACAGAGTCGAGCAGCAGACCCGCCACTGGAACGAAGACGAGGGTCGCACCCACAAACTCCGCTCCAAGGAGGAGGCATACGACTACCGGTACTTCCCGGAGCCTGATCTGGTGCCCCTGGACCCGTCCGCCGAGTGGATCGAATCGGTGCGTTCCGCTTTGCCCCTACTGCCCCGGGAGCGTCGCCACCGCCTAGCTGACGCGGCCGGCGTGGACACGGCCACTGCATCGTTGACCGTCGAGCGGGGAATGGACGACCTGGCCGTGGAGGCCCTTGCCGCTGGGGCCGACCCGAGCAGGGTGCTGGTCCACGTCGAGAACAACCTGGCTGACGGGTCGGGGTTGTTGACCGCGGCGTCGTTCGTTTCGCTGGTGGCCATGGAGGTCGGCGGCGACCTGACGGCCACCCAAGCCAAGACCGTCCTGGCGGTTCTGGTGGCCGACGGCGGGGAGCCGGCCGAGGTGGCTGCGGGCATGGGATTCGAAGCCATGGACGACAGTGCCCTGGAGGCCATCGTGGACGGCTTGATAGCCGAGTACGACGAAGACTGGGCTGCCTTCACCTCGGGCGACGACAAGGAACGCAAGAAGAAGTCAGGCTTTTTCGTCGGCCAGATCATGAAGGCCACCAACGGTCAGGCCGATGGTCGGGTCGTCAACGAACTGCTGTCCCGCCGGGCCAACGGGTAGGTACCCGGGCGCCAACTGGCCCCCAATCAGTGGCTAGCGCTCGGCGCCCACCACCTGCCAGCGGTCGCCGACGAAGCGGAGACCCAGCAGGATCGACCTGGCGGCCATGAAGAGCCAGATGGCCCCCCAGAGCCAACCAATCCCCAGATCGGCCTGTCGCCCGAGCACCATGACCGTGGCGGCAGCGACCGCCGAGCCCGCCATGGCCCGAGCCATGAACCGTTGGTCTCCTGCTCCGATAAGGACACCGTCCAGGGCGAAGGCCACGCCTCCGAGCGGAGCCATGAAGGCCACGTGGACCAGCAGGAATCCGGCTAAGGCCACCACAGCAGGATCCTCGGAGAAGATGCCCGCCACCGGTGTCCGGACGGCCAGCAGGACAACACCGAGGACTATGCCCATGCCCACCGACCAGGCAATCACCCGGCGTCCGATCGAGATGGCGCGGGCCACGTCCCCCGCGCCGAGGCGTTCGCCGACCATGGCCTGGGCGGCAATGGCCACAGCGTCCATCGTCAGCGCGGTGACCATCCACACCTGGAAAGCCACCTGGTGGGCGGCCACGTCGACCCGGCCGATCCGGGTGGCCACCGAGGTGCCGATCAGGAACGTCCCGGTGAGCGAGAGGTTTCGCACCAGCAACTGTGCACTGACGGTGAGGAGTCGGCCGATAGATCCCAACCGGGGTGCCAGCGACGCGTGGCGTCTACGGACGTCCCGTCCGATCCAGGTTAGGTAGCAGGCGGCCCCCACCCACTGGGCGACCACGGTGGCGGCTGCCGAGGCGCCGATGCCCCGATCCAGGCCGAAGATGAGGACCAGCTCGAGGACCAGGTTGAGTAGGGCGGTACCCACGGCCACCTGCAGGGGGCGCACGGTGTCCTTGAGGCCACGGAGGTAGCCCACCCCGGCCATCATCAGGAGCATCGCCGGGGCACCCAGCAGGCTGGTACTCAGGTAGATGGAGGCCTGTTCGGCCACGTCGCCCGAGGCGCCCAGCCCGGACACGATGGCGTCGGTCGACAGGGTTCCCACAATGGCCAGCACCACACCGAGGACCAGGGCCAGCCACAGGCCCTGGATGGCCTGATCGGCTGCCCGCCGACTTTCTCCGGCGCCGGTCAGACGGGCCACCGCCGCCGTGGTCCCGTAGGCGAGGAAGACACACAGTCCGTAGCCGAACAGTAGGGCGCCGGACGCCACGCCGAGGCCGGCCAGAGGAGCGGTTCCCAGACGGCCCACCACGGCCGTATCGGCCAGCACGTAAAGGGGTTCGGCGATCAGTGCCCCGAGGGCCGGAACGGCCAGGGCGAGGAGTTCCCGGCCGTCGGCCGAGAGTCGTGTGGAGAACATCAGCGGAGACTACGACCGTGGCAGGTGGCGCCTAGCCTGCATACCCATGACGGATGCCACCCACGGGGGGATGAAGCCCCGAAGCCATGAGGTCACTGACGGTCCGAACCGGGCGCCCGCGCGGGCCATGCTCCGGGCGGTCGGGATGAACGAGGACGACTTCTCCAAGGCCCAAGTAGGCGTGGCCTCGTCGTGGAACGAGGTGACTCCCTGCAACATTCCGCTGGACGCACTGGCCAAACGGTGCAAGGAGGGGGTCTCCGAAGCCGGGGGCTTCCCGCTGGAGTTCAACACCATCGCCGTGTCCGACGGCATCTCAATGGGCCACGAGGGCATGCGGGCCAGCCTGGTGAGTCGTGAGATCATCGCCGACTCGGTAGAGGCCGTGATGCACGCCGAGCGCCTCGACGCCTTTGTGAGCTTCGCCGGCTGTGACAAGTCGCTCCCGGGGATGCTCATGGCAGCAGCCCGGATCAACCTGCCGTCGGTGTTCGTGTACGGCGGTTCGATCATGCCCGGCGAACACACCGACGGTTCCAAGCTGGACATCGTGAGCGTGTTCGAGGCCGTGGGGGCCCACGCAGTGGGGAGCATCGACGATGCTGAACTGCTGGCCATCGAGCGCGAGGCGTGTCCGACCATTGGAAGCTGCGCGGGGATGTTCACTGCCAACACCATGGCCTCGGTCGGTGAGGCCATCGGCATGTCGCTGCCCGGATCGGCCTCGGCCGCCGCGGTTGACAAGCGTCGGGCCGACGTGGCGTTCGCCAGCGGCCACGCTGTGATGAACCTGCTGCGAGAGGGCATTCGACCCCGCCAGATCATGACCCGGGCTGCCTTTGAGAACGCCATCGCCGTGGTGATGGCTCTCGGCGGCTCGACGAACGCCGTACTCCACCTCATGGCCATCGCCTTCGAGGCCGGTGTCGAGCTCGAACTCGAGGACTTCAACCGGGTGGCCGCCAAGGTTCCCCACCTGGCAGATACGAAGCCCCACGGGAAGTACCACATGGTCGATATCGATCGGATCGGTGGGGTTCCGGTGGTCATGCAGATGCTTCACGACGAGGGCCTGCTTCACGCCGACGAGATCACTGTCACCGGGAAGACGGTGGCCGAGAACCTGGCCATGCTTGACGTCCCGGCCCCCGATGGTGACGTGATCCACGCTTTCGGCGATCCGATCAATGCACTGGGTGGCCTGGCCATCCTTCGCGGGTCGTTGGCTCCGAAGGGGTCGGTGGTCAAGGTGGCCGGACTCGACTTCGACCGCTTCGACGGTCGGGCCCGGGTGTTCGACGGTGAGGATGCGGCCATGGCCGCCGTTCTGGACGACCGCATCGAGGGCGGTGACGTGGTGGTCATCCGCTACGAGGGTCCCAAGGGTGGTCCGGGAATGCGCGAGATGCTGGCCATCACCGGGGCCATGAAGGGTGCCGGACGGGGCGGCGACGCGGCGCTCATCACGGACGGCCGGTTCTCCGGCGGCACCCACGGATTCTGTGTGGGTCACGTTGCACCGGAAGCCGTTGACGGTGGTCCAATCGCCCTCGTGGCCGAGGGTGATCGAATCGTCATCGACGTGGTGGCCCACACCATGGACCTGATGGTCGATGACGCCACGCTGGCGAAGCGTCGGGCCAACCTGAAGCCGTTCGAACCCCGCTACACGTCGGGGTTCCTGGCCAAGTACGCCGCACTTGCCCAGGGGGCCGAGAAGGGCGCCGTCACCCAGGCGTGATTTCCGGCTGCCGGACCGCCGGTTACCGGATCTCCAACCACAGCCCGGAGTGTCGGGCGGCCGACAGGGCCATCCACGGGGCGCCGGCCACCGCATCGCTAGATGACTGGCGAGCCACCCAGCGGGGGACCGAAAGCGTCACCTCCGGTGGGACCGTCAATCCGTCCCGCGGGGCCACCGCGCAGGTCGGGAGGCGTTCGAGGGCGCGATCCATCGCCGCCGCCGACTCAGTTCCTGGTTCGCCATAGAAGGTGGGGTCATGGAGCTGGTGCCACTTGTCGGCACCCATGATGACCACGTCGTAGCCGTCGGCGATGTCGGCCACCAGGCGGGCGTCGGTCGCCTCGGCGGCCAGCCACCGATGGTCGGCGATTGCTGAATGAAGCACGGTCAGGCGATCGTCCACGTCGGTCCGCCCGTCGTCCTTGCCGAGCGGGTGTCGTGACACCGTCCAAATGACCCGGTCGAGCCGATGGTGGCGCAACGCGGCATGAGCGATGGCTAGATGGGCCAGGGTCGGAGGATCGAAGGACCCCGGCTGAACCCCGGTTCGCATGAGTCAAGTCTCCCACGCCTGAGGTTGTGGTCCGAGGTGCCACCAGCGCATAATTGCTAATCATGCAGATCGACTCCACTTCCTTTGCCCGCATCCGGGTAGTCGTACTGCCGTAGGCACGCGCCCCGCCCGCACACGGTGGGTCCCAAACGGTTGCGTGCCTCGACCTCCCACAGCGGGAGGTCGTTTCCACTTTTCAGCCCAGTTCATAAACCAGTTGAGATACCAGACCAGGCAGCCTTTCCCCCAGATCCGAGTTCGACATGGCCACAGAAGAAATGGACGGCGGTAGAGCCCTCATCCGTGCCCTCGAGGAAGAGGGTGTGGATGTCATGTTCGGCCTGCCAGGAGGGGCGATTCTCCCGGTCTACGACCCGATCATCGACTCGTCTATCCGCCACGTTCTAGTCCGACACGAGCAGGGCGCCGGCCACATGGCCGAGGGCTATGCCCATGCCACGGGGCGCCCGGGTGTGGCCATGGTGACCAGCGGCCCCGCGGCCACCAACATCGTCACGCCGCTGTGTGACGCCTACCTTGATTCGGTGCCCATGGTCGTGGTCACCGGCCAGGTCCCGTACGCGGCGATCGGCACCGATGCTTTCCAGGAGTGCGACACGACGGGCATCACGCAATCGATCACCAAGCACAACTTCTTGGTCACCGAGGCTCAGGACATCCCGCGGACCATCAAGGAGGCGTTCCACATCGCCACCACGGGTCGGCCGGGTCCGGTGCTGGTCGACATTCCCAAGGACATCGTCGACCCCGTCAACCCCCGATCGGCTATGACGTGGCATGACGACGTCGAGATGGACCTGCCTGGCTACCAACCGCAGACCGCGGTCGACGTCGACCTCATTGCGGCGGCCGCGGGCCTGATCCGGGTTGCCGAGCGCCCGGTGCTCTACGTGGGTGGTGGAATCCTCAAGGCGCGAGCCGCCGATGCGTTGCGCGCCCTGGCTGAGTTGACTGGCATCAGCGTGGTCACCACGCTCATGGCTCGAGGTGCATTCCCGGACAGCCATGAACTGTGTCTAGGCATGCCGGGCATGCACGGGAACTACACGGCGGTCACCGCCATGCAGGAGTCCGATCTGCTCATTACCCTCGGCGCCCGGTTCGACGACCGGGTGACCGGAAAGCTCGACGGGTTTGCCCCCGAGGCGAAGATCATCCACGTCGACATCGATCCCGCTGAGCTGGGCAAGGTGCGCCGGCCCGACGTGGCCATCCAGGGCGATGTCCGGGTGGCCATCGAGGCACTGGTCGACGAATTGTCGGGCAACGGTGCCGGTGACGCCGATCGGTCGGCCTGGAGGTCGCGGATCAGCGGCTGGCAGGAGCGCTACCCGCTGGCCTACGAGCCGTGGGCTCCCGGTGAGCCGCTGAAGCCCCAGTACGTCATCGAGCGTCTCCGTGACGCCACCCCGGACGACACCATCGTGACCTCCGGCGTGGGTCAGCACCAGATGTGGGCCAGCCAGTACTGGACCTTCGACCATCCCTACACTTGGATCAACTCGGGTGGACTCGGGACGATGGGCTTCTCCATCCCGGCGGCCATCGGGGCCAAGGTGGCTTTCCCGGACCGGGAGGTGTGGGCAATCGACGGTGACGGCTGCTTCCAGATGACGGCTCAGGAACTGGTCACGGCCACCGTCGAGAACATTCCCATCAAGGTGGCACTGCTGAACAACTCCTACCTCGGGATGGTTCGCCAGTGGCAGGAGATGTTCTACGACGAGCGCTACTCCGAGGTTTCTCTCTCGTCCGACGTTCCCGACTTCAAGATGTGGGCCGAGTCGATGGGGTGCGTGGGCATCCGGGTCGACGACCCCGACGAGGTCGACGTGGCCATCGCCAAGGCCAACGAGGTCGACGATCGGCCGGTGGTCATCGACTTCCGGGTGGCTGCATCTGAGAAGGTCTTCCCGATGGTGCCGTCGGGTGCCGCCAACTCTGAACTTATGGTGCCCGGGTTCCAGGAGGGGCAGCCCCGATGAACGTCCATGAGGCGGAGCACCGCTACCACACGCTGGTCGTGACCGTTGAGAACAAGTCAGGCGTGCTGGCCCGGGTGGCATCGTTGTTCGCCCGTCGGGCCTTCAACATCGAGTCGCTCGCGGTGGCGCCCACCGACGACGAGGACATGAGTCGGATCACCGTAGTGGTCGACCTCGAGTCGGCCCCGCTTGACCAGATCGTCAAGCAGCTGGACAAGTTGGTGAACGTCGTCGAGATCCGCGAGCTAGGCCCAGGTCAGGCCGTAGAGCGCGAGCTGATGCTGGTCACGGTGACCGCCGAGCCGGACCGTCGCGATGAGATCGTGGAGCACCTGGATCGGGCCGGCGGCAAGGTCTTGAGCCTGAGTACCGATCGTATGATGTTGTCGCTCGTCGGTCCGCCTCGCCGGGTCGACGAGTTCGAGGACCTGCTCCGCGAGTACGGCATCATCGAGTTGCAGCGAACGGGTCGGGTGGCCTTGCCCGTTCTCGATGACGCGCTGGACTGAAGCTTCTTCCGAGCACCCCCTTTGAAATCCCATTTTCCCGATAGCCAGACCGATACGGCCGTGAGGCCGACCGACCACAAGCCAGGAGAATCCAGTGGCGAACATCTACTATGAGAAGGACGTTGACCGTTCAGCGATCGCGGAGCGCAAGGTGGCCATCCTCGGCTACGGCTCCCAGGGCCACGCACATGCCCTGAACCTGAAGGAGTCGGGCATCGACGTATGCGTTGGCCTGCGTGACGGCTCCTCGTCGGCCGCCAAGGCATCGGAGGCCGGGCTCGCCGTGAAGTCCCTGTCAGACGCCTCGGCATGGGCCGACGTGATCATGATCCTGTTGCCCGACACCGATCAGGCGGCGGTCTACGAGGAGCACATCGCTCCCAACCTGTCAGCCGGTGACGCCCTGGCGTTCGCCCACGGTTTCAACATCCGCTTCGACCTGATCGCCCCGCCGGCCGACGTCGACGTGATCATGGTCGCTCCCAAGGGTCCTGGCCACCTGGTGCGTCGGACCTACGAGGAGGGCGGCGGCGTGCCGTGCCTCATTGCGGTGGAGCAGGACCCGACTGGTGGCGCCAAGGCCCTAGCCCTGGCGTACGCCGACAGTGTGGGTGGTGCTCGCGCCGGAGTCATCGAGACCACGTTCACCGAGGAGTGCGAGACCGACCTGTTCGGCGAGCAGGTCGTGCTGTGTGGCGGAATGACCGAACTGGTTCGGAGCGCCTTCGACACGCTCGTCGACGCCGGCTACCAGCCGGAGATCGCCTACTTCGAATGCCTCCACGAGCTCAAGTTGATCGTGGACCTCATGTACGAACAGGGCATCGGGGGCATGCGCTACTCGGTGTCGGACACCGCCGAATACGGCGACCTGTCCCGTGGGCCGCGGGTCGTCAACGACGACGTCCGGGCCACCATGAAGCAGATCCTCAAAGAGATCCAGACCGGCGTCTTCGCCGAGGAGTGGGTCGCTGAGGCCCACGGTGGTCGTGAGAACTTCTACCGCCTCGAGGAAGAGGGCCGCGAGCACCGTATCGAGAAGGTCGGTTCGGAGTTGCGGGCCATGATGCCGTGGATCAGCGCCGGCAAGGTCTCGGTCCAGGACGCCTCCGGCGGGCAGGGGTAGCGAGACCTCAGAGGGAGCGCATCAACCGTTCCACGGCGTCGCCGAGGGGTGTGTCGGGTTCGGCAAGGTCGAGGATGACGTCGAAGTGGTTTCGCCCGGCGATCTCCAGCATGGAGACCGCCGTACCGGCCGCTTCGAGATGTCGGCCAAAGGCGTCGGACTGAGCCTTGAACTCCGAGGTTTCGTCGGATCCGTAGGCCACGAGCGCGGTCGGGATGCCGGCCACGTCGAGCCCCAGTGGACTGTTTCGTTGGGCCGATGGTCGGTCGAGGCCGAGTTGCTCATTGATCGACGTGCCGATCAACGGTTCCAACTCGAAGATCCCCGACACCAGTACCACGCCGGCGACGCCTGTGTTGGTGCCGGCTCGTTCCGGGCCGTCTTCCCCGGAGTTGATGGCGGCCATGGCCGCAAGGTGCGCCCCAGCTGAACTCCCGGCGAGGACTAGACGGGTGGCGTCGACGCCGAGTGATTCGGCCCGGTCTGCCAGGGAGCGGACGGCCTGGCAACACTCCTCGACGATCTGGTCGAGTGATGCATCTGGGGCGAGGGTGTAGTCGATCGCCGCAAAGCCCCATCCCCGGGAGAGGCAGGCGTCAGCAGCGAAGCGTGAGTCCGCTGCCGTGAGTTCCTGCCAATATCCGCCATGGATGAATGCCAGCAGCGGAACGGGCTGGTCGCTGGTGGGGACAGCGACGTCGATGGTCCGGGTACCCAAATCCCCGAATGCGATGGCGTGGGTGGATGATTCGGACCGCTCCAGGACGCGAGACCATGCGGCATCGCTGGCCCGTCGGTAGTGCACCACGTAGGGCTGGTAGTCACCGTCCGCGAGGCAGGAACTCGGCGAGTACTCACGTTCCCGGTCGACGTCGGTCATCGACGTCCAGCGCAGGGTCATGTGATCGGTCCCCTCGGTCGGATCTGGTTAAAGGTCATCGGTGCGTTGACAATAGATTCTTATGAATATATTCTGCAAACCATGTCGTCACGCCGGGCGCCCTTCCTGGGTCGCTATCTCCCTTACCTGCTCCGGCAGGCCGACCAGACGTTGTCGGCACCGTTCTACGCCGCTCTCAACCGATCTGGTGTGGCTCGCTCCGAGTGGCGGGTCCTCGTCGTCCTCGAGGAGCTCGGGGAACTGCGGGTGGCCGAGTTGGCCACTGCGTCGCTGAGTCCCCAGCCGACGGTGACCCACGCACTGCAACGGCTCGAGGAGCGGGGCTTGGTGACCAGGACGGTCAGCTCGGAGGACCGACGCCAGCGGGTCGTGGCCATCACGGCCGAGGGTTCGTTGCTGACCACCGCGCTCATGGACGAGGCCACCCGTCTCGAGGCCGAGGCGCTGGCCGGTGCGGGCGACCTGACCGAGTTGGTCAGACATCTGCGGGAGGTCACGGCGTTCCTGGATTCTGGTGCCGGGGCCGTGGCGGGCCACCAGGCTCCCGCTGAGTGAACCGGGCACCATGGAGGAGACAGGCATGACCGAGTACGACCCGGATCCGTTGGATCGACGACCCTTCAACCTCGGGGCCTGGATCCGTGACCACCGTGAAGAGCTCACCCCACCGGTAGCCAACCGGCAGATTTGGCGGGATGCCGACATGATCGTGATGATCGTCGGCGGCGGAAACGAACGCAATGACTTCCACGACGATCCGCGGGAGGAGTTCTTCTACCAGATCCTGGGAGACATGGACCTAGTGATCTGGTCGGAGGAGGGCACTGAGCCCTTTCACATGCCGATCCGCGAGGGCGACGTCTACCTGCTTCCTCCCGGTGTCCGGCACTCGCCCCAGCGCCCGGATCCCGATTCGGTCGGACTGGTTGTCGAGTACCAGCGACCCATTGGGGAGCTAGACGGGTTCGAGTGGGTCTGCTTTTCTTGTGCCCGCCTCGTCCACCGGGTCGAACTCCAGCTCCAGGCCATCGATGCCGACCTCCCACCGCTCTTCGCTGCTTTCAACGAGGACGAGGGCGCCCGGACCTGCCCCAACTGCGGGACCCTCCATCCCGGCACCGGGGCCCGTCTGTGAATCCCGTGTCAACGCCGACCGGCGTCAGGCTCGATGCATCTCAACTGGACGCCGCTGATCCGCTGGCCGGCCTGCGCTACGAGTTCGAGATTCCCGATGGCACCTACCTCATCGGAAACTCGCTCGGGGCTCTTCCGAGGGCTGCACGTGATCACGTTGTCGCCGAGTTTGACCGGTGGGCCACGCTCGGCGGCGAGGGCCATGACACCGGGGATCTGGCGTGGAAGGGCTACCACGAGCTGTTAACCCGGCAACTGGCTGACATCACCGGCGCCCACGCGGACGAGGTCGTGGCCATGAACTCATTGACCGTCAACCTTCACCTGCTCCTGGTCAGCTTCTACCGACCGACGGCGAACCGCCACAAGATCCTGATCGAGGACCACGCCTTCCCGTCAGACCACTTTGCTGTCGAGTCCCAGATTCGCCAGCGCGGCTTTGATCCTGAGACGTCGTTGGTCACCGTTTCCCCACGTGAGGGAGAGGAGACGCTTCGACCCGAGGATCTTCTGGCGGTCATTGCCGAGCACGGCGAGGAGCTGTCGGTGGTACTCCTGCCTGGCGTGCAGTACTACACGGGCCAGGTGTTGCCCATGGCCGACGTGGTGGTCGCCGGGCACGAGGTGGGTGCGATGGTCGGGTTTGACCTTGCCCATGCCATTGGCAACATCGAGCTCGACCTCCACGAATGGGGCGTCGATTTCGCCGTCTGGTGCTCCTACAAGTACCTGAACGGCGGCCCAGGGGGCGTGGGTGGGGCGTTTGTCCACCGCGACCATGTCGATGATCCGGATCTTCCCAAGTTCCTCGGCTGGTGGGGCACCGATCCTTCGACCCGGTTCGAGATGGCCACCCGGTTCGTGCCCATCCCCACCGTGGAGTCGTGGCAGCTGTCAAATGCCCCCGTCCTTCCGATGGCGGCCCTGCGGGCATCGCTCGACGTGATCGAGCAGGCCGGTGGCATGAGCGTGCTGCGGGCCAAGGCCGAGCGCCAGATCGGGTTCCTCGATCGACGGTTGGCCGAGACCCTCGCCGGCCGGGTCGAAAACGTCACGCCGAAGGCGCTGGCCGAGCGTGGGTGTCAGCACGCGCTGCGGGTGGTAGCCGGCGACGGTCAACGGGTCTTCCGGGCCCTGCAGGAGGAGCGGGTGTACGGCGACTGGCGCGAGCCTGACGTGATCCGTGTTGCCCCCGTCCCGCTCTACAACTCGTTCGCCGACATCGACCGCCTCATTGATGTCCTGGACCGGATCGTCTCGTGACGGGTCAAATGACGGTGGTCGGCGGCGGACAGGCCGGTGCGCTGCTCTCGATCTACCTAGCGCGCCAGGGTCACGACGTGACGCTCTACGAGAGCCGACCAGACCTGCGCCGTACCGACATCGGTGCCGGACGGTCGATCAACCTGGCTTTGGCTACCCGCGGGATCGTCCCCCTCGTCGACGTCGGTGTAATCGAACGGGTCGACGAGATCACCATCCCCATGCGCGGGCGGTTGGTCCACGCGGTCGATGATCCGACGCCTGCACTGCACCCCTACGGGAGTCGGGCCCATGAGGTCATCCATTCGGTTTCCCGCACCGGCCTGAACGCCATCCTGTTGGATGCCGCGGAGGCAACCGGGCAGGTCAGGATTGAGTTCGGGGCCGAGTTGGAGTCAGTCGATTTCGATCAGTCGGTCCTGCGGTTTGTCGGTGGACGGACGGAGCGCTTCGGGGTGGTGTTCGGGGCCGATGGAGCGGGCTCGCGGGTGCGGGCGTCCATGGTCGAGCAGAACTCCTGCCGATTTGAGACCCAGTGGCTGGACCACGGCTATAAGGAGCTGACCCTGCCGCCGGCCGCAAACGGGAGCTACCAGTTGGACCCCAACGCCCTGCACCTCTGGCCCCGGGGCGAGTTCATGCTGATTGCTCTGGCCAACCCGACCGGTGACTTCACGGTCACCCTCTTCGCTCCGACGGCAACGTTCGGGGCGCTCTCATCGACCGGCGCCGTCCGGGAGTTCTTCGACTCGGAGTTCGGTGACTTCGCTGCACTGGTTCCCGACCTGGTCGAGCAGTTCCAGACCAACCCCACGGGCCCGTTGGGCACCATGCGGGCTACTGGGTGGAGCCACGAGGACCGGGCGGTGTTGGTGGGAGACGCCGCGCACGCCATTGTTCCGTTCCACGGTCAGGGCATGAACCTGGCCATGGAATCGGTCCGGGCCCTTGATCGGCACTTACGGGAGGCACCTGATGACCTCGGTCGCGCGTTCCGGCGCTATGAGTGCGAGCGCAAGCCTGATGCCGAGGCCATTGCCGACATGGCGCTGGACAACTACCTCGAGATGCGAGCTGGGGTGATCGACCCGGACCATGTGGCCAGTCGGTCATTGGCGCTCGAACTGGAACGTCGCCATCCTGGCCACCTGAGTCCCCGATACAACATGGTGATGTTCTCGACCATGCCCTATGCGGAGGCTCGGGACCGGGCCGCCCGGCAGGCCGAGCTTCTTACGGCAGCCATGGCCGACCCTGCAGTCGACGTCGACGGCCTGGTCGCCTTGCTACCTGAGTTGCCGGCACTTGATCCGTTGGCTGACCCCGAGGCGTTGTCGATCGCATGAACCTTCCTCTCGAGAACCCGTTCGGCAACCGGGATGACCTCACCTACGGCAGCTACCTGATGGTGCCCGAACTGCTGTCGCTCCAGCGTTGCGTGTCGACCGACCCGGAGACCGGGAAGCCGGAGCATGACGAGACGCTCTTCATCGTCATCCACCAGGTCTACGAACTTTGGTTCAAGCAACTCCTGCACGAACTTGACTACGTCATGACCCTGCTCGACGCCGACAAGGTCCACGCCTCGGGGCATCGCCTCAAGAGGGTGCTGAAGATCTTCAAGACCATGGTCGGACAGGTGGACGTGCTCGAGACGATGACACCGGCCGAGTTCGCCAGCTTTCGATCGTTTCTGGCCACCGCCAGCGGCTTCCAGTCGACGCAGTTCCGCGAGCTCGAGTTCCTCCTCGGGATCAAGGACCGGGTGCAGGTGGAATGGTTCCAGGGCGAGGGTGGAGATCGTCTGCAGGCCCGATACGACGCACCCACCCTCTGGGATGCCGTACTTCACCTCCTGGGTCGAGCCGGATACGACCTGTCGGCCAACGTCCTTCAACGGGATGTCCGCGAGACAGTCACCGAGGACGAGGGTGTCCAGGCCGCCATCGTTTCCTGCTATGCGGATGATGGCTTCGCCAGCCTGTGTGAGACCCTCACCGATCTCGACGAGGGGCTCCAGGAGTGGCGCTACCGGCACGTGATGATGGTCCGTCGGACCATCGGCACGAACATGGGTACGGGCGGTTCCGACGGTGCTGCCTATCTAGCCACCACTCTCTTTCGCCCGGCGTTTCCCGACCTATGGGCCATCCGCGCCGGCTTCTGACTGATGACCTTGCGAGATCCCCACCGAACCCGAGAGACGACATGCCGACCATGACGACCTACCCGGAGTTGCAGATCTACATCGACGGCGCGTGGCGGACGACCGCTACGGATTTGCCGGTCATCGACCCGGCAACAGAGCACGTGATTGGCCGGGTCCCCGTTGCCGGTTCCACCGACCTCGATGACGCCCTGGCCGCTGCGGCGGCCGGTTTCGAGGTGTGGCGAGCCACGCCGCCCCGGGAACGGGCCACCCTCATCGTGGCCGCGGCAGCCCTCATGCGGGCCCGTCAGGAGGAGATCGCCCACGCCATCACCCTTGAAAACGGGAAGCCACTCGTTGATGCGCGTGCCGAGGTGATTCGGGGCGCCGAGTTCTTCGAATGGGATGCCGGCGAGGCGATGCGAACCTACGGCCGGGTCATACCGAGCGGTCCGGACGTTAAGCACGTCGTCCACCACCAGCCCATCGGACCAGTCGCCGCGTTTTCACCCTGGAACTTCCCGTTCAGCCAGCCGGCCCGCAAGGTGGCCGGCGCTCTGGCGTCGGGGTGCTCGATCATCCTCAAGTCCGCCGAGGAGACACCGGCCGGTGCCATGCACATCGCCCGGGCCTTCCATGACGCGGGGCTCCCACCGGGCGTGCTGAACCTGGTGTTCGGCGTGCCGGCGGACATCTCCGAGCACCTGATCGCCAGCGACGTGATCCGATTGGTGGCCTTCACCGGGTCAACGGTCGTGGGGCGTCACCTCACCGGCATGGCGTCGGACCACATGACATCGGTCCTGATGGAACTCGGCGGACATGCGCCGGTCATTGTCTGCGAGGACACCGACGTCGAAGCTGCCGCGACCACCTCGGCCATCCGGGCCATGCGAAACGCCGGCCAGGTATGTACGTCACCCACCCGCTTCTTCGTCCACGAGGCCGTCTACGAGCAGTTCCTCGACGTGATCACCCGCCGGTGCGAGAGGACCGTGGTGGGTTCGGGCCTGGAGTCCGGTGTCGAGATGGGTCCGGTGGCCAATGATCGACGCCTAGCCTCGGTGGGCGACCTGGTTGCCGACGCGTGTGCCGCCGGAGGCACCTTGACCACCGGCGGCCACCGGATCGGCGACACCGGCTACTTCTACGAGCCGACGGTGCTGGCCGACGTGCCCGACCATGCCCGGATCATGCAGGAGGAACCCTTCGGACCGGTGGCCATCGTGAATCCGGTCGACTCGCTGGACACGGCCATCGAGCGGGCCAACTCGGTGCCCTTCGGACTGGCTGCCTACGGCTTCACCAACCGGGCAGACCATGTGGACCGCATGGTCGACCGTGTGGAGGCCGGCAACCTCTCGATCAACATGCTCGAGGCGTCGCTTCCCGAGACACCGTTCGGCGGCGTGAAGTCAAGTGGGTACGGCCGTGAAGGCGGCACCGAGGGCCTCCACCACTACATGGTGGTCAAGAACGTCTCTCACAGCATCCCCATCATCTGAGGCGGACTGGAGCACACGACATGGACTACGGCAGAAGCGACGCTAAGGCGTACGCCCGTGAGCACATGAAGGGCATCTGGGCTGCGGCCCTCATGCCGTTTACCGGGGACCTCCGCATCGACGAGGACGGCTTCCGCGAGAACGTCCGGCACTGGACCGAAGACCTCGGCATCGAAGGCCTCTTCGTGGCCGGCAAGCAGGGCGAGTTCTTCTCGATGTCGGTCGATGAACGCAAGCGGTCATTCGAACTGGCCGTCGAAGCGACCCGGGGACGGGGCCACACGATCATGTCGTGCTCGGACCAGAACATGGACGTGGTCATCGACCTAGCCCGCCACGCAGCCGACGTGGGGGCCGACTACATCGTCGTACATGCGCCGGCGCTGCACTTCCACTCGGCCCGTGACGAGACGCTGCTGGGCTACTACCGGGCAATCGCCGAACAGGTTGACATCGGCATCGCCCTGTGGAGCCACCCCGATAGCGGCTACCTGATGTCGCCGGAACTGTGCAACCGTCTGGCCGACATCGAGACCGTGGTGGCCATCAAGTACAGCGTGCCCCGGCCGCTGTACTCGGAGCTCACGGCCCTAGCTTCGGACCGCATCCAGGTAAGCACTGCGTCGGAAGACGAATGGCTCGACAACATCCTGGAACTGGACTGGCGGCTCTACCTGTGCTCGTCGCCCCCCTTCCTGCTCCAGACGGCGACGGACCGACGGATGCACGACTACACCCGGGCGGCCTTCGAGGGGCGAGCCGACGACGCACGATCGATCAGCGCCAGCCTCGATCCGGTGCGGGCCGCCCTTAAGGGCACCCGGCCGGCAGAGAAGCCCCATGCCCACCAGAAATACTGGCAGGAGTTGCTCGGTCAGGTCGGCGGCCGGGTCCGGGGGCCGCTGCTAGAGCTGACCGAGGACGAGAAGCGGATCACCCGCGAGGCGTTCGAGCAGTGCGGCCTGGGGTCCTAACCGGGTCGACGATGGCTGTCGCGGAATCCCATCGGGTCGTCTTCGTGGGATGGGGGTCGATCGCCCGGGCCACCGTCCAGTTCCTAGGTGAGGACCCGATCGAGGTGGTGGCGGTCGCCGGGAGGTCCGGGACGCCGGTCCCTCCCGACCTGCCCGCCAGCGCCCAGTTGATCACCGACCCCGATGAGTTGATCGGATTCCGGCCGGACGTCGTGGTCGAGACTGCTGGACGAGACGCCGTAGGGCTGTGGGGGAGGGCCGCGTTGGAGTTGGGCGCCGATCTGATCGTGTCGTCCACCTCTGCTCTCGCGGACGAGGTCTTGCGGGTCGAACTTGAGGAGCTCGCTATCGGGCACGGAGCCCGGGTCGTAGTCCACCCGGGAGCGTTGGGTGGGGTCGATGCCCTGGCTGCGGCGGCGGCGATGGGCATCGGAGACGTCGAGCATCGGATCGTGAAGCCGCCGGGGGCGTGGCTCGGGACTCCTGCCGAGGAAGAGTTCGATCTCGGGGCCCTTGACGAGCCAGTGACCATCTTTCGTGGCACGGCTGCCGGGGCGGCGTCCCGGTATCCACGAAACGCCAACGTGGCGATGACCACCGCTCTGGCCGGGATCGGCCCTGATCAGACAAAGGTCATGCTTGTCGCGGATCCCGCAGCGACCACGAATCGACACGAGATCTCGGTCAGCGGTGCCTTTGGTCAGCTCACCGTCATGATTGACAACCGGCCGCTCCCGGACAACCCGAAGACGTCCGCCATGGCGGCTTTGAATCTGGCTCGTTGCATCCGCAACCGGGTCGAGCCCTTCGTGATCTGACAGCGGGCCGCCCGCTTCCGGTCCGGCCCAGCCGTGGCTCAGCTCAGGCGCTGCACGACCATGGCCATGCCCTGGCCGCCGCCCACGCACATGGACTCGACGCCGAACTCCTTGTCGGAGTCCTCGAGGCCGTTGAGCAGCGTGGTCATGATGCGGGCACCGGTCATGCCGAACGGATGGCCCAGGGCAATGGCCCCACCGTTCACGTTCAGCTTGTCCAGGTCGATGCCGACCTCGTCGGCCGACGGCAGGACCTGAGCCGCGAAGGCCTCGTTGATCTCGAACAGGTCGATGTCGGCGGCGGTCATGCCGGCCCGGCCGAGGGCTTGACGGATGGCCTCGATGGGGCCGAGGCCCATGATCTCAGGGCTGAGAGCCGACACGCCGGACGAAATGATGCGGGCCAAGGGCTTGATGCCCAACTCGGCAGCCCGGGTGTCGCTCATGACGACCACCGCAGCGGCGCCGTCGTTGAGCGGACAGGCGTTGCCAGCCGTGACGGTACCGTCGGGACGGAACACCGGCGAGAGTTGGGACACCTTCTCGTAGGTAGTGCCGGCACGGATGCCGTCGTCGGAGCTGAACACCGAGCCATCGGGCAGGGTGTAGGGCGTGATTTCCCGTTCGAAGAAGCCACGGACCTGAGCGGCCTCGGCGCGGTTCTGGGAACGGACACCCCACTCGTCCTGGGCCTGACGGGATACGCCCTTGTGCTCGGCCACGTTCTCAGCCGTCTGGCCCATGGCGATGTAGATGTCGGGCAAACCGTCGGGATCGGCCCAGGCGCCCGTGCCCTCACCAGTTCGACCCGCGGTGCGGGCTTCGGCGTCGGCGAAGCGGGCGTTGTGGGAGCCGGTGTCCGCAGCACCGAACTGGAATCGGCTGACGCACTCCACGCCACCGGAGACGAAGGCGTCACCCTCGCCGGCCCGGATGGCATGCGCAGCCATGCGGATCGTCTGGAGCGACGATGAGCAGTAACGGTTCACGGTGGTGCCCGGCGCGTCAAGGCCGGCCAGCAGGCTGGCCACCCGACCCAGGTTGTAGCCCTGCTCGCCGCCCGGCTGGGCGGTACCCCACATGACGTCCTCAATCTGGTCACGAGGCAGTGCGGGCACCTTGGAGAGCACGTCGTCGATGATGAAGGCGGACAGGTCGTCGGGACGGGCCTCGACGAGGCCGCCCTTTCCGGCCCGCCCGATGGCGGTGCGACTGGTGGCGACGATGACGGCTTCAGCCATGGGACTGGGCTCCTGCTTGATGGGGATCGGGTCCGGTGGGTTACCGGCCGGCGATTCGATTCTACCCGTGGCCCTGGGTGCCGGCCCCAGCCGGGCTGGGCTGTTGAGATGGGGTCCGGATTGCGTGCCTTCGGGCTCAGGCCCGCCGGACCAGCGTCAGCCCGTCGCCGACGGACAGCATGACCACCTTGACCCGGTCGTCGGCGACGATCCGGTCGTTGAGCGCCCGAAGCGCCACGGTGTCGTCGTCGTCGGCCGCTGGGTCGAGCACCTTGCCGGCCCACAGGACGTTGTCGATGGCCAACAGGCCGTGAGGTGAGAGGCGGGGGACGAGTTCCTCGTAGTAGGCGAGGTAACCGGTCTTGTCGGCATCGATGAAGGCGAAGTCCACCACCGCGTCGCCCAGCCCCTTCAGCGTCTGAAGCGCCGGGGCGATGACCAGGTCGATCCGGTCGTCGATACCGGCCATCGCCCAGTGGGTCCGGGCGATGGCCGTCCACTCGTCGGACACGTCACAACACAAAAGGCGAGCGCCGGGAGGCAACGCTCGGGCGATGGCCAACGACGACGAACCGGTGAAGGTCCCGACCTCGACCGCCAGTGTGGGGCGGATGGCCTGCACCAGCGTGGAGAGCAGGGCGGCCTGGTCGTCGGCCACCTGCATCCGGGCCCATGGACCGAGCGCCGCGGTGGCCTCGGTGAGCAACCGACGGACCGGGTCGGTTGGAGTGGTGTGGGCGATGACGTAGTCGTGGAGTGCGTCATCCAGAAAGAAGGATCGATGGTCGGCCATGTGCGTTTCCTCAGCGGCTGTCGGTGCCGCTACGCAGCACCCGTCCGGGACGGTATTTGGTGAACGCTCCGTCGGCCACCACAGGCACACCGGCTACCAGAACGTCGTCGATACCGGTGGCGCCGGCGTAGAGGCGGGCCGCTCCGCCGGGCAGATCGGGGCGCATGGCGACCGGGTCGGAGTCCACGATGTCCTCGTCGATCAGGATCACGTCGGCGTGGGCACCCTCGACGAGGCGGCCACGGTCCACCAGGCCGTACAGGTCAGCCTGGACGGCGGTCATCCGGTGGATCGCCTCCTCCAGGGAGAGCAGCCCATGCTGGCGGACCGGCTCAGCGAGCACCCGGGTGGGGTAGTTGAAGGTGGCCAGCAGGTCGAGGTGGGCTCCGGCGTCCGATGCACCAATGACCGCCCGGCCATCGCGCCAGATGTCGATCCGGGCCTGCCAGTCGGCAACAGAGGCCGGTACGTCGGGCCGTCCAAACGAGGTCAGGAGGTCGTCGGCCAGACAGATGTCGAGTAGGGCGTCGAACTCGCCGCAACCCCGCTCCGCAGCGATGTCGGCCACCGTGCGACCATCGCACCCGTCGTTCTCAGGCGCAACGGTGTCGAAGATGGTCATGGCGCCCCAGTTGGCCAGCCGTCGGAACGGATGGTCACCCTGAGCCAGATCGTCGAGGCGTCGGCGTTCGGCTGGGTCGGCCAGCACCCGCTTCTTCTCCTCGTGGGGGAGGAACATGACCTCGGCCCAGCCGGGGATGGCGTCCAGCACGAAGCCGCTGGCCATCGAGAATCGGGCGGCGATGACCATGGGGATGGTGAGGGCTACCACGCGGCCGCCCCGTTCAGCGGCGTAGGACGACGCCTCCAACTTCTCGAAACATTCGTCGATGGTGGAGGCGGTGACCTGCATGACGTTCCAGTTGACCTGGCGGCCGCCGGCGGCCAGAGACATGTCGCAGAGCAGGGATTTCGATTCGTCGTCCGTTGGCCCGCCCGCAGCGGCCAGCATCTCGAGGCTGGTGCCGGGGTAGTCGACGAGCACCGAACAGAGGGCGAGTACTTCGTTCCGGGAGGCGTGCCGACTGGGGACCGGTCGCCCTTCGGCGTCATTGTGGGTGGTCGACCATGTCGACGAGAAACCCATGGCGCCGGCCGACAGGCCGTCGCTGAGCAGGGCGGCCATGGCGTCCAACTCCGCATCGGTGGCCTCGCGTCCAGTGGCTTCGTCGCCCATGACGACCCGTCGTATAGCCGAGTGGCCGACCTTGAAGCCGGCGTTGACAGCTAGGAGCGGGTCGACGGCATCGAGGTACTCGGCGGTGGTCCGCCAGTTCCACGGCACGCCTTCGCGGAGCGACTCCAAGGGCATGCCCTCGACGCGCGAGAGCATCCGCATGAGGTACTCGCCGTCGGCCGGATTGTCGGACAGCGGCGCGATCGTGAAGCCACAGTTCCCCCCGATGACCGTGGTGACCCCATGCAGAGGTGAAGGGCTAAGCGTGCCGTCCCAGAAGACCTGGGCGTCGTAGTGGGTGTGGACGTCAATGAACCCCGGACAGACAGCCCGCCCATTGGCCTCCAGTACGGTGCGGGCCACCTCGTCGGGTGATGTGCCCCCAATGTCGGGGCCAATGGCGGTGATTCGACCGTCGGTGATGGCCACGTTGGCTAGTCGGCGTTCTTCGCCCGTTCCGTCGACCACCCAGCCACCCCGGATCAACACGTCGTACATGGCTCGGGACCGTAGTCAGCATGCCGGTGGGGGACCGCACGCGGCCCATCGGTACGATGACCGTACGACCTGACGGACCGTCAGAGGCGATCGAAACGGTTGCCGGGAACAGGTTCCGGGAACAGGTTCCGGGAACAGGCAGTAGGAGGCCAGCACCCATGGGTGACGTCAGGACCATCGACCCCCAGGAGCAGTGGCGCCTCCTCATCGGCGGCGAGTGGACGGCCACCGCTTCGACCTACGAGATCATCGACCCCAACACCACCAACGTGGTGGGGCACGCCCCGGACGCCACGGTGGCCGACACCGAGGCGGCGATCGCCGCGGCGAAGGCTGCTCTGCCCGGGTGGGCGGCCACGTCGCCCGCCGAGCGGGGCGCCATGCTCCAGCGCCTGGCAGACGTGCTCCGCGTTCAGGCCCCGACTTGGTCGGCACTGGTTCAGGCCGAGACCGGGGCGACCATCAACGTCGCCGAGACCATGCAGGTCGGTCCGAACCTGGCTGATCGCTACGCCCAGTACGCCATTCCCCGTCACCTCGACCGTGCCGAGCTGCCCGTCACCCAGGCGGCTTCGGCCCTCGGACCGGCGGGGCTGGTTGGTGCCGCGGTGTACCGCCGGCCGGTCGGCGTGGTGGCCTGCATCACCTCGTACAACTTTCCGCTGGTAAACGTGGCCGGCAAGTTGGCCCCCGCTCTAGCCATGGGCAACACCTGCATCATCAAGCCCGCTCCCCAGGATCCTCTGGCTGTCCTGCGTCTCGGCGAGGCCGTAGTCGAGGCGGGCCTACCTCCGGGAGTGGTCAACGTCCTGACCTCGTCGGGGACCGAGGCGCCGGCCGCCCTCGTTTCCTCGCCCGACGTGCAGATGGTGAGCTTTACCGGTTCGTCGGCGGTGGGTGCGCGGATCATGGCCGACGGTGCTTCGTCCATGACCCGGGTCCTCATGGAGTTGGGTGGCAAGGGCGCCTTGGTGATGACCGATGACGTGGACGTGAGCAAGGCCGTGGGCGCCATCGCCAGCGTGTGGGGCTTTCACAGCGGCCAGATATGCACTGCGCCCACCCGGGTGATCTGCCACCGCAGCAAGGTCGACGAACTGGTGTCCACGCTGGGTGCGGTGGCCGGGATGCTGAAGGTGGGCGACGCCACCGAGCGTGACACCCTGGTCGGCCCGCTGGTCAGTGAGGCACAGCGCGACAGTGTCGAGTCCTTCATCCGGGGTGGCGTCGACGCCGGGGCCACCCTGGTGTGTGGTGGTGAGCGGCCGGACCTGCCGGGCTACTTCGTGGCGCCCACGTTGTTGGCTGATTGCACGGCCGACATGCACGCCGTGCGCGAGGAGGCCTTCGGTCCGGTGGTGGTCGTCCTGGCCCACGACGGCGACGACGAGGCGGTGAGCCTGGCCAACGACTCGGACTACGGGCTCTACAGCTACGTCTACAGCGGCGACAACGCCCGGGCTCTGCAAATCGCCCAGCAAATCCAGACCGGCAACGTGGCGCTGAACAGCGTGGTCCCGCATCCCGATGCCCCGTTCGGTGGCTTCAAACGCTCCGGCATCGGCCGTGACCGCGGCATCGCCGGACTCGAGGCCTACAGCGAGGTGCAGTCGATCTCCTGGTTGGCGTGATCCCGGTGGCTTGGTGGGTGGCTGGTCGCTTGATCTGGGGTCGGCAACCGGCGACGACTGGTGTCGTACTGGGCGCTGTTGAGCGGCCATACTCGTCTGCGTGGACGACCGGCTGAGTACACATGCTTGACGTTGGAACGAAGGCGCCAGATTTCTCGGCGCCCGACCAAGACGGTGAGTTGGTAACGCTAGACAGCCTCCGCGGCCACTGGGTGGCCCTGTGGTGGTACCCAATGGCGTCCACCCCCGGTTGAACGGTCCAGGGCGGGGGGTTCCGTGACCGAACCCCGGAGTTTGAGGAGGCCGGTGTCGTGGTGCTGGGTGCCAGCTTCGACACCGTCGAGGCGCAGAAGCACTTCGCCGACGACCAGGGGTTTCCATACCGCCTGCTGGCCGACACCACTAAGGAGGTTGGGCAGGCCTATGGAGTGGAGGCCGAACACGGCTTACCGCTGCGGGTTACGTATCTAATCGACCCTGAGGGAACGATCATGCGTGTCTACGACCTCAAAGGCCAGGACCTGGAGGCCCACGCCGGCATGGTCTTGGACGACGTTCGAACCCTGTCCTGAAGTCTCCTGGCCCGGCTGAGGAGATGGTGACCGCTCCACTGGCTGGGCTGTCGGTGGTGGAGGGCACGGCCTTCGTGGCGGCGCCGTCAGGTGGTATGACGTTGGCCCAGCTGGGGGCCGACGTGATTCGGTTTGATCAGGTGGGAGGCGGCATCGACCACCGACGCTGGCCGCTTACCGCTGACGGCGTCAGCCTCTACTGGAACGGTCTGAACAAGGGGAAGCGGTCGCTGGCCGTTGACCTCCGGGACGGCGAGGTCACAGAACTACTCACCGAGCTGATCGCCGGCGCGGGAAACTTCCTGACCAACTTCCCTGCTCGGGGCTGGATGGATCCCGAGCGCCTGACGACCAGGAGTCGCGAACTGGGCCACGACGACCTGGTGATGGTGGTGGTCACCGGAAGCCACGACGGCACCACGGCGCTGGACTACACGGTCAACTGCGCGGTGGGCTATCCGAGCCTCACCGGACACCCCGACGACCCCCGCCCGGTCAACAACGTGGTCCCGGCATGGGATCTGGTGTGCGGGCAGATGGCAGCCACCGGCCTGCTGGCCGCTGACCGGCGTCGACGATTGGGTGGTGGTGGAGGCCTGGTGACCATTGCCCTGGCCGACGTAGCCCTAGCCACGGTGGGTGCTCTCGGCAACCTGGCCGAGGCTCAAGTCAACGGCACCGAACGCGACCGGGTGGGCAACGCCATCTATGGGGCCTTCGGCCGTGACTTTGTGACCAGTGACGGTCGGCGGGCCATGGTGGTGGCAATCACAGCCAAGCAATGGTCGGGTCTTCAGGCTGCCACCGGGACGGCTGATGTGGTGGCGGCGCTGGCCGACGAGTTGGAGGTCGACCTCGGTGACGAGGGCGAGCGCTATCTCGCCATGGACCGGTTGTGTGCCCTGTTCGAGCCCTGGTTCGCCGAACGGACGTTGACTGAGGTGGCGACCGCACTCGACGAACACGAGGTGTGCTGGGGTCCGTATCGCTCGGTGGTCCAGATGGTGGCCGAGGATCCGCGTGCCTCTACGGACAACCCGCTGTTTGCCGAACTGGACCAGCCCGGGGTGGGGCGTCACCTCGTGCCCGGGTCGCCACTGGCATTCGGGGGAGCGGACGCCGTGGATCGTGGTGCCATGGTGGCGCCACGGCTCGGCCAGCACACCGAAGAGATCCTGACCGGCGAGTTGGGCCTCTCGGCCGGTGCGCTGGGCGCCCTGGTGGACCGGGGGGCCGTGGCCCTCGGCTAGGCGCCCCAGGTGACGAGGCGCCAGTCCAGTACGGACTCAGACGATCCGTTGGACCGCTGTGCGTCAACCACGGTCTGCAGTGCCCGCAGGCGTCCGCCGGCAGCAGGTTGCTCGTCGAGCAGCGTGTGTCGGAATGAGAGCACATCGCCCTCGAATACCGGTGCCGGGTGGTCACATGACTGCCAGCCCAGGACGGTGGCCGTGTCGGGGAGCAGTCTGGTAAGGGATGCCTGGGCCAGGCCGATGGTGTGGCCGCCGTAGACCAGTCGTCGTCCTCCTGGGCCGAGCGACGGGTCGCGGTGAACCGGAGCGAGGTTCTGGGTGAGCCGTGCCAGCTCCGGGGCGCTGGTCACCGTGTCCCGCATGGGATCCATGACCGGTGTGCCGCGGGTCCAGGTCGACGTGGT
This sequence comes from Acidimicrobiales bacterium, assembly GCA_030747595.1. NCBI lineage: Bacteria > Bacillati > Actinomycetota > Acidimicrobiia > Acidimicrobiales > Acidimicrobiales bacterium. The sequence continues at coordinate 155,063 of JASLKK010000001.1, forward strand.
CGCCGCAGCGGCGCGCAACGGGGCGGTGTCCCAGCCATCCGGGATCAGGTCGTTCCAGGCAGCCAGGTCGATGTCGGGGTCGGCTCCGCCGAGGTCGTCATCGTGAGCCGTGACGGCCTCGGGGTCGCGGAACCGGAGCATGGCGCAGCGCTCGTAGTCAGCGACCGTGGCACCGTCGTCGAGACAGGTGGTCCGGATGCCGAGCAGGACCAGCCCGCGTGCCGGCCGGTCGTCTCGGCGCGACAGTTCCCGCAGGCCGCGGATGGTGACGTTGCTCTGCAGCGTCTCACCGAGGCGGACCGTTCGACGGAGGGCCACTCCGCGATAGAAGAGGTTGGCGATGACCGTTCGGGTGGCCACGGTGCTCTGTCCGATCGACACGTGGAGCACCAGGGCCGGATTGACGAGGGCTCCCGGTCGACCGGTGACGGCCTCGGCCAGCGGCCGGCTCAGCGAGGTGGCCAACGGGTCGCCGCAGATGGCCTGATAGGCGGCGGCCTCGCCGGAGCCGATGGTGACTGCTGGTGCGGGATCGAAGACCTGATCCACGGACAACTCTTCGAAGTACGGGCCGTCCTGGTGTTTGGGTGTCTGATCCTGCACCTGTGCACTCTGCCAGCCCGACGGGTCTCATGGGGAGACCGGCGATTCGTTCATTGTTGATCCATGGACCGTTCCACGGGCTGCTACCGGTGAGTAATTCTCGTAGTTACTACCCGGTGGTTATCGTGGGGAGGTATCCAAAGGCGAGATTTCTATCACTTTGATAGATAGGTAGGTTCTCTAACAATCATCGCGAAACACTGGAGCGCGGCGCCGCCTGTTCCTACCATCGCAAAGCGGCCTGGTGAAGGGCGCGTCATACAACGAGCAGTCGGATCGCGGGACGCCGGAGAGGCGAACGGGTGAGCGGGAGGGGTAACCAGCCCCATCTCCGGAACCCGGGCCTCAGATGGGTTCCGAAGGGAGCACACCATGTCAGATGCAGCGGCGAACCTGTACGTCGACTCACAGGAGATGCGGTGGGTGGACGACGTCCTCTGCCGGGACAAGAGTGATCTGTTCTTCGCCCCCTTCGCCGAACGTCCCGAGGCCCGGGTCCGGCGCGAGGCCCGAGCAGCGCAACTCTGCGCTGCCTGCCCGGTCATGGAATCCTGCAAGCAGCATGCCCGCGAGAATCGCGAGCTCGGATTCTGGGGTGGCGAGTCGGAGGCCGAACGGGCCACGGCCGGCTTTGCTCCTACCACACCGATCATCGGTCGCCGGCAGGTGGCCGCCCGTCGAGCCGCCGCGGCACTGGCCGAGGTCGGCTGACTCGTTTCCCGAAGGACCGGTTTCCCGGGCCACGAGCCCGCGACTACAGGCCCCGGAACCCTCCGCCGTCAACGACCACCGTCTGGCCGGTCACGTGGCGGGACAGATCCCCGGCCAGGAACACTGCCACCGGACCCACGTCGTCGACTGGGTCGCCGATTCGGCCCAGCGGCGTCCGGTCCACCAACCGTTCGCCCAGTGACGGGTCGTGGCGGATGGCGCCGGCCAGCGCAGGGGTCATGGCCACCGGCGCGATGCAGTTGACCCGGATCCCGTCCGGGCCCCATTCAGCAGCCAGTCCCTTGGCGAATCCCCGTTGGGCGGCCTTGGCCATGGCGTAGAGCGGGCGGGCTTCGCTCCCCTCCATGCCGGCTGCCGAGGTCAGTAGGACGAGCGACCCGCCGGTCGCCTTCAGGTGGGGATGGGCAATGCGGGCACAGTCGTAGGACGCCCGGACCGACGTGGCAGCCAGTGTGGCCCAACCCTCGTCGGTGGCTTCCTCCAACGGACCGCCGGCCGCGCCATCCAGCGCGTTGTGGATGAGGCAGTCCAGCCGACCCAGGTTCTCCGCTGTGGAGAGCACTGCAGCGGAGATCTCGGCGGGCACCGTCACGTCACACCGGACCCAGGAAGCTTGCAGGCCCTCAGCCCGAAGCTCGACAGCGGCGGCTTCGCCCGTCTCGGATCGTCGACTGGCCAGGACCACCGATGCGCCGTGGCGGGCCATGGCGGTGGCCAGGCCCAGTCCTATACCGGCGCCGCCGCCGGTGACCAGAGCCACCCGTCCGTCCAGCAGCCCGGCGCCCGATGGTCCGGTCGACGCGTTCACGGGGCCATCCAAGAACCGCCGTCGGCCACCAGTGTCCCGCCGGTGGCGAATCGGCTCCTGGGGTCGGCCAGCAGGTCGACCAGAGAGGCCACGTCGGTGGCCACGTCACCCGGTCCTCCGAGTGCCGGAGGGGACAATGATCCCTCGTCGGGCGGTCCCGACCCGTCGAACAGAAGCGTTGGTGAGACGGCCAGCACGGCAGTGGTGCACGACGATCCCCACTGCCTGGCCGCCCCCTTGGCCAGTGCCCGGATGCCCTCGCCGGCAGCGCTGACGCCTACGAATCCGGCGCTTCCACCCAGCGCCGTCGTGGGGAGTATCCACACCAGTCGGAGAGGCCCGCTTTGAGGCCCAGGGTCGCCCAGATCGACAAGGCTGCCGACGGCCCGGGCCACGCCAATGGCCTCCACCATCGGGGCCTCACACGCCGCGGCCCAAGCATCCGGCTTCTGGTCGTTGATGGCCACCGGGCCGTCGGTGACCGCCGGGACATGGACCACCAGTTCGGGAACGCCCAGCAGGCCGACGGCTGCCCGAAGGCCCGGTTCGACGGCGTCGAGTTCCGGGGGCTCCCCAGCAGAGACCGACCGATCCCGGTCCGGCTCGACCGTGGCGGTGGCGTGGCCGCGGGCGTCAAGTCCCTCGACGAGGGCGTCGACGAACGGGCCTGATCCGATAAGCAGGGTCCGGATCAGGGGAAGATGCCCCGCTGCCCGTAGACGACCTGAAGGCGTCGCAGCGCCACCGCGTAGGCGGCGTCCCGACGCGAACTCACCTCGAGTTCGGCCCGCAGGTCGACCACGGCGTCACACGCCTTCCACAGGGTCTCACGCAACTTGAAGTCCACGTCGTCCAGGTCCCAGCGTTCGGCCGACCGGTTCTGCAGCCACTCGAAGTATGAGACCACGACACCACCGGCGTTAACGAGGATGTCGGGCAGGACGTCGATGTCTCGTTGGGCAAGGATCTTCTCGGCATCCAGCGTCGTTGGCCCGTTGGCCGCCTCGACGATGACCTTGGCCTGGATCCGGCCCGCATTGTCTGCGGTTATCTGGTTTTCGAGGGCGGCGGGGACGACGATGTCGGCTGGCACTGTCCAGAAGTCGTCGGTGTCGATCCACATGCCGCCCGGAAAGCCAGCCACCGAGCCCCGCTCACTGACCCAGTCGGTCAACTCGAAGGCGTCAATGCCGTCCTCGTCGGCCACCGTGCCGGCATGGTCGGACACGGCCACCACCCTGGCGCCGTGCACCTGGAGGATGCGTGCCGTGGCACTGCCCACGTTGCCGAAGCCCTGGATGCTCACGGTGGCACCTGCCAGGTCGAAGCCGACCTCGTCGGCCCAGTGCTGGAGGCAGAACACCACGCCCTGGCCGGTGGCTTTCTCGCGTCCCGGGCTTCCACCGGTCTCCAGCGTCTTGCCGGTCACGATGCGCTTGACGTTCTGACGCTCGGTGACGCCCGTGGAATTGGCGTAGGTGTCCATCATCCAGACCATCGACTGGGCGTTGGACCCCAGGTCGGGCGCCGGAATGTCGTGGTCGGGACCGATGTTGCCGCCCAGGGCGTGGGTGAAGCGTCGGACGACCCGCTCCAACTCGTCGGGTTCGAGTCCGTCGGGGTCGAACGAGATGCCGCCCTTTGCTCCGCCGAACGGGATGTCACACAGAGCCGACTTCCACGTCATCCACGAAGCCAGGGCCTTGACCTCGTCGAGGTCGACCATGGGGTGGAATCGGACTCCGCCCTTGTACGGACCCAGCAGATTGGAATGCTGGATGCGGTAGCCCCGGAAAACCCGGTAGGTCCCGTCGTTGAGACGCACCGGGAAGTTGACGATGATCTCGTTCTTGGGCTGGGAGAGGATCGACCGCAGATCGTCGGAGAGGTCGACCAGGTCGGCGCCACGGTTGAACTGGTCCAGCGCGGTGGCGAACAGGCTGGTTTGGGAATCGGACATGGGGAGACCCTCCGGGTCTGACGAGGATCGCCGTTGACCCCGGTCTCTCCGGCGACGCTAGCGGCCCCGGACTCGCCCCCGTAGGAGAAGAGCGGTGATCCGCGGTGCGGCGGCTACCAACAGGCCACCGGCGGCCACACAGATCGCCGCCGTCAACCAAGCCGAGTCGGGTGGGACGACCAACTCGAAGTAGTCGCGTGCGAACGGCCACGCCATAGTCACCGCGTAGAGCCCACCCATGGCGGCAGCCAGGGCCAGCTTCCAGGGGCGAAGCGGTCGACTGATCCCCAGGAGGATGGCTAGCCCCACCCCGAGAAGGGTGAGGGTGGCTGCCGTACGGGCCTCGGCCAACGAGGCATCCGACCGGCGAACCACCTCGTAACAGACGAACGTGGCAGCCGACGCGGCCACCCCGGCGGGGAGGGACCATCGCAGGACCCGGGGGAGGAAGCCGGGCCGCACCAGGGAGTCGTCGGGCGCCAGCGCCAGGAAGAAACCGGGAAGGCCGATCGATATGGAGCCGATGAGGGTGAGCTGCTTGGGTAGGAACGGGAACGGCACGCCGAACAGCCCGACGAGGACGGTCAGCAGCACGGCGTAGGTGGCCTTGGTGAGGAAGAGGTTGGCCACCCGCTCGATGTTGTTAATGACCCGGCGGCCCTCGGCCACCACCCGGGGCAGCGTCGAGAACCGATCGTCGAGGAGGACCAGCTGGGCGACAGCCCGGGACGCCGAACTTCCGGAGCCCATGGCGATTCCCATGTCGGCATCCTTGAGGGCCAGGACGTCGTTGACACCATCGCCCGTCATGGCCACCGTCCGGCCACGGGCCTGTAGGGCGCGGACCATGGCCTGCTTCTGGTGGGGCGTGACCCGTCCAAACACCGAGCGGTCAACCAGGTCGCCGGTCAGGGCCTCGGCCAGCATTTCGGGGTCGTCGGGCAGGGTGCGGGCATCGACACCTTCCTCGGCACCGGGAATGCCGGCACGTCGGGCCACGGCGGCCACGGTGGCCGGATGGTCGCCCGAGATCACCTTCAGGTCCAGTCCCTGTTCGACGAACCAGGCGAGAATCTCCGGCGCCTCGGCCTTGACTGTGTCGGTAAGCAACACCAGACACAGGGGCAGTCGGGCTGACGGGAGTTCGTCGGCGGGGGCGTCGGGGTCGTAACTCGATCGGGTCACGACGAGGACCCGGTGTCCGTCATCGGCCAGTTCGGTCACTCGGTCACGAGCCACGGACCACTCGCCGACCGGTAGGAGCACGTCGGGGGCGCCCAGGTGGTGGACGACCCGAGAGGCATCATCGAGCCCGTGGGGAGCGAAGGTCGCGGCAGCCCACTTCCGGGCTGAGGAGAACGGCACGGCGTCGACCACCGTCCAGCCGGGGTTGGGCAGGGCGGTGGCCAGTGCGACCAGAGTGGGATTGGGTGACGGGTCGGCGCCCGCCATGGCGCCGACGGCTGCCGCAGCGTCGGCAGCCGTAGTCGCGCCGATGACCTCCAGGTCGGCCAAGGAGATCTCGCCGGTGGTGATGGTGCCCGTCTTGTCGAGGCACAGGGTGTCGACCCGGGCCAAGAGTTCGACCGAGGCCAACTCCCGAGCTAGTGCCCGGCGCCGGGCGAGGGTGATCACCCCGACGATGAACGAGAGGCTGGTGAGGAGTACCAAGCCATCGGGGACCATGGCCACCGCTGCGGCCACCGTGCCTCGGAGGGCTTCCTGCCAGAGGTCCTCGGTGACCAGCAGGCGCAGAAGCAGCAGTCCGGCGGCCGGGGGAATGACCATGGTCAGCCAACGAAGGACTAGGTCCACCCCGGATCGCAGCTCGCTGCCCACCAAGGTGAAGCGCCGGGCCTCCTCGGCCAGGGTGGCGGCGTACGAACCGCTTCCGATGTGGGTGGCCCGGTAGAGGCCCGAGCCGGCCGAGACGAAACTCCCGGAGAGCACCTCGTCGCCGACCGCCTTATCCACCGGATCGGCCTCTCCGGTCAAGAGCGACTCGTCGACCTCCAGCCCGGCAGCATCGACCACAGTGCCGTCGACCACCACCTGATCGCCCGGAGATAGCAATAGAAGGTCGTCGGCCACCACTCCGGAAACCGCGAGATCAAGGGTGTCGCCGTCACGGATCACCCGAGCCCTCGGTGCCGACAACACGGTCAGTTCATTGAGGGTCCGACGCGCCTTGAGTTCCTGAAGGGTCCCGATCACGCTGTTGGAGACGATGACGCCGGCGAACAGGGCGTCACCCGGGAAGCCGGCCACCAGGATCAGCACGAGGAGCGCCCCCATGATGGCGTTGACCGGAGTGAGGACGTTGGCTCGGAGGATTTCGCCGGTGGTGCGAACCGGCGCGTCAGGCACGTTGTTGACCCGGCCATCGGCCACTCGGTCGGCCACCTCCCCGGCGGTGAGTCCGTTGGTCAGGTCCGTCACGGCCGTCTCAGCATCCACGGGCGCCGATGGTACGCGGACGCCCCGGGATCGGCTGCCCCGGGATCGGGAGACTTGGGAGAGGAGGGCTTGGGCGGCGGGGCTGATGCCCGGCGATCAGTTTCGGGTGTCGGTGAACACATAGCCGGTTTCGACGAGGGTGAGGCGGTGGCGGGGTCCCTCGATGGAAGGGTCGTTGACCTCGTACCCGGCGTCGCCGGTCCACATGGCAACCGGCCCGTCGTCGGTCCGGGCCATGTGCGTCTCGTAGAACGGTGGATCCTCCGCGTCGAGTACCTCGAGGGCCTCGGCCACCGTGGCAAACGACTTCAGGCGGTGCAGGGTCATCCACGTGGGTGGGGCCAGTTCGATGTCGCCGCGGTCGCGTCGGTCCAGGGCGTCGACGGGACGCATCCACTCGTGTTCGGTGATCTCGCCGTCGTCGATGGCGACTGCCGAGGCCGGCCCCTCATGGTGCGTCGCGAAGAAGAAGGTGGCGAACCGTTTCGGCATGACGGGAGGCGGAACCCAGTGGGCGAACCAGACGAGTGCCGCCGGATCCACGGCGACCGATGCCTCCTCAGCTGCTTCGCGGGCCGCAGCGGCTGCCGCAGTGGCCAGTTCGTCGGTCGCCCCGTCATCGCCGACGACTTGGTCAGAAGCATCGATCTTCCCGCCGGGAAAGACCCACATGCCACCGAAGGCGATCTGGGAGTTCTTGCGGAGCATGAGGGTCTCGATGCCCGCCTCTCCGTCGCTCAGCACAACCACGGTGGCTGCCGGGATCAGCAAGGAATCGCCGTGCTCAGCGTGGTGTCGCGCATAGGCGTCGTAACGCCGGTGGTCGCGGTGATGGCCGGCGTCGGTGCCGGTCATCGGATCACCCCGGCCATCCGGAGTTCGTCGATCCGTTCACCCCGTCCGGTCTCGGTCACCACCTCGTCGGAATGCTGCCCGAGGGTGGGTGCTGCGGGTTCCCGGAGTACCGCTGGGGTCCCGTGGAACTGGGCCGGTACCCGATGGTGGCGGACCCGACCAGCCGCCGGATGGTCGAACTCGGTGAACAGGCCGTTGGCCACCACCTGGGGATCGTCGATCACCTCTTCGACAGCTCGCACCAAGCCGAATGGCACCTGGTTGTCGTCCAGGCGGGTTTCGGCTTCGGCGACGGTCATGCGGGTGGCGTTTACGCGGACCTCCCGGTGGATGGCCGTCGACTTGTGGCGGTTGGCTGCCCGGTCGCGGATGGTGGCCAGATCGGGGTCCGAGCTGTCGACCCGCATGGCCCTGGCCAGCCCGTGGAACTCGTCGTCGGCAGGGACGGCAATCGCCGCGAATCCGCCATCGAAGGCAAACGGAGTGTTGTTGGCTGCCACCGACTGGGGCCCCGAGTGGTCGCCCTCCAAGATGACCTCGTGGTCGGCGCCATCCACGAAGAGGAAGGCAACGGAGGCATCCAGCATCGATAGTTCGATGTGCTGGCCCCCTGCTCCGCGCTCGCGGGCGAACAGGGCGGCGGTAATTGCCTGACAGGCGGTGTAGGCGGTGATCTTGTCGCACACCAGCTGTTTGAGGAACCGGGGATGGTCATCGTTCAGGCCGGTCTGGTTGGCCGCTAGACCCGAATGGGCCTGGATCACCGTGTCGTAGACCCTTCGATGGCTGTACGGGCCGTCGGGGCCGAAGCCGGTCAAGTCTGCGTAGACGATGTCGGGTCTGATGGCCGCCACCTCGTCGTAGGTGATCCCGAGCCGCTCGGCAACACCGGGCCGGAAGTTCTGGACGAGCACGTCGGCCTCGGAAATGAGGTCGCCCAAGATGGCCTGACCCTCGGCCTGCCGCAGGTCGAGCACCAGCGACCGCTTTCCCCGGTTGGCTACCTGGAACATGGCCGAGATGCCACCAACCGTCGATCCGAGCCATCGCACGACGTCGCCGTCCGGAGCCTGTTCGACCTTGATGCAATCGGCGCCTTGGTCGACGAGCATCCCTGCGGCCAGGGGGCCGGTTAGGGCGACGGAGAGATCGACGATTCGAATGCCGTCGAGGGGGCCGGGCATGGGGTGACGGTAGTCGGGGCGCTGCTTAGGGGAGCAGCCGGAGACAGCCCGGACGGCTGGCGACACCTACGGTGCCCGACAATGGCGGCTGTCGTGATGCCGTTCGGAGGGAGCAACCGATGATCAAGGACCTTGACGGCCGGGTGGCCGTGGTGACCGGAGCAGCGTCGGGCATCGGTCTGGCCATGGTCGAGGCGTTTCTGGACCAGGGCATGTCGGTAGTGCTCTCCGACGTGGACGAATCTGCACTGGCCGTTCAGGTCGACCGGTTGGCGGCTGCCGTCGGGTCGACCGACCGGGTCAGCGGCATGGTGTGCGACGTGGCCGACGCGGATGCTGTCACTGCTCTGGCGGACACAGCGTGGAGCCGTCACGGTGGCGTCCACGTGTTATGCAACAACGCAGGGGTCGGCCCGGCAGGTGCGATGTTGGACACCACGGCGTCGGAGTGGCGATGGACCTTCGAGGTCAATGTGTTGGGCGTGGCCCATGGCGTTCTTGCCTTCGCTCCACGGATGGTCGATGCCGGGGTCGGGCACATTGTGAACGTGGCTTCCCAGGCCGGTCTGATGACCACTGCCTTCCTCGGCATGTACGCGTCTAGCAAGCACGCCGTGGTGGGCCTGTCCGAGGCGCTCTACCGGGAGCTGGAACTCTCACCGGTTGGCGTGTCGTGCCTGTGTCCCGAACTGGTATCGACGGCCATCTTCGACGTGGCCCGTGTGCGGCCCGATTGGGTCGACGTTCATGAGACCAGTGAGGCCACCCAGGGTTCGCTGGCCGAGTTGCTGGGTGACCGAGGGATCAGCACCGGACTGGTCGCTGAACGGGTGGTCGACGCGGTTCGCGATGGCCGGTTCTGGGTGTTCACCCACGACGTCACGGTGCCCGCAGCAGCTCGACGGTTCGAGGACCTTCAGACAGGACGGAACCCGACGGACGCCCCCTGACCGGCCTGGATTCCCAGTCAAGGCTGTGCCTGTTCCTCAGCCGCCCAGCACGTATCTAGAGGAAGCGTCAGATCAGAAGGGAGTCCGGTCGAACCAGGCGCTCTCCTCGCGGAGGTCGCGGCTTCGCCACCCCTCGGCGGTCCGGACGAGGTCATGGTGGTACCAACCGCCGGTGAACCAGGTTTCGCCGCCCGGCAGGCGCATCGGATTGTTGAACATGGCGGTCACCGTGGCCGAGTTGCCGTCGACAACCACGTCGACGTTGGAAACCAGATGCTGGGTCATCTCGAACATCTCCAGCGAGGTCGACAGGAACTCGACGACCTCCTCGAGGTTCCCGGCGATCCCACCGGCCGAGGTGTAGTCGATCATGGCGTCGGCGGTGAAGACGCTGCGGTAGCCGTCCCAGTCGCGACGGTCGACCGCGGTGGCGTACCGGGTGAGGAGGTCCCCGATAGCGATTCGGTCGGCGAGAGCCTGAAGGTCCATGGGGGAAATCTAGAACTGAGATCGGATGGATACCGGATCGGGCCCGGACCCAATCCTGTGCCTATGGTCTCGCCCATGATGAACGCTTCTGCCACCGGGCGCCCGCTCGAAGACCTCGACCTGTCGCGGATCGACCCGCTCTGGTCCGGTCCGATGGAGGATCGGCTGGACGGCTTCTCGGCGTTGCGTCGCCACGACCCGATCCGGTTCTTCGCCGAGGAGGGCAACGAGTACCTGGCCGCCGGCCCGGGTTACTGGGCGGTCACCCGCCATGCCGACGTGGTGGATGCCAGCCGCCGTCCCGACGCGTTCTGCTCGGGCGAGGGAACCAACATCCCCGACCTCCCGCCGGAGTTCCGGGAGTTCTTTGGATCGATGATCAGCATGGACGACCCCCGTCACGCTCGATTCCGAAAGATCGTCTCCGCTGGGTTCACCCCACGGATGATGCGGTCCCTGGAGGACGGGGTGGTGTCCACGGCTAGCGGGATCGTGGATCGAGTGGCCGGACTCGGCTCGTGTGACTTCGTGACCGAGGTAGCGGCCCGGCTTCCGCTGGTGGTGATCTGCGACATGATGGGAATCGCCGCCGATCGCCATGACGAGGTGTTCGACCTTTCCAACATCGTGCTCAGCCAGGGCGACCCCGAGTACATCCCTGAGGGCTCTAACCCGTTGGAGGCCTTCCTGGCAGCCGGAGCGGGGCTGTCGGCCATCATGCAGGAGACGGCCGCGGACCGGCGGGGCGGCGACGGCGAGGATCTCACCTCACTGCTGGTGAACGCCGAGGTGGATGGCGAGCGACTCACCACCGAGGAACTGTCCTCCTTCTTCGTCCTGTTGTGCGTGGCCGGCAACGAGACGACCCGCAACGCCATCTCGTGGGGTCTCCACTACCTCACCACCAACCCGGATCAGCGGGACCGGTGGTTGGCTGACATCGACGGGGTGATGTCCACCGCGGTGGACGAGATCGTCCGGATGTCCAGCCCGGTGATCCACTTCCGCCGCACGGCGACCGCCGACGGGGTGCGGCTCGGAGACCAGGAATTCAAGGCCGGCGAGAAGCTGGTGCTCTGGTATGCCTCGGCCAACCGGGACGAGACGGTGTTCGTCGACCCAGACCGTTTTGACGTGACCCGGGATCCCAATCCGCACGTGGGCTTCGGTGGCCCGGGCCCCCATTTCTGTCTGGGCGCCCATCTGGCCCGTCGTGAGGTCGGGGTGATGTTCCGGGAACTGCTGACCCGTCTACCCGACATCCACGCCACCACCGGGCCCGACCGTCTGCGATCCAACTTCGTCAACGGGATCAAGCACCTACCCTGCGCGTTCACCCCGGCGTAGCAGCCCGGCGCCCGTGCCCAGGGCGGGCAGTCAGACGCCGGTGGAGCCGGCGCGGGCTTCGAGGGTGGCGATCATGCCGTCGCGCCAGTCGATGGAGCACGGTCCGGTGAGGGAATGGCGCTTGGTGGGGTCCGCAGCGCTCCCTGGTTGTCCGCCCGGGAGGTCGTAATAGGCGATTTCAGGATCGACACCGAGGTGGGCACCGAACGCCGCGGTCCAGTCCTCGGCGGTCACCATGTCGTCGCCGCACCAGTTCACAATCGTGGCCGGGGTCGATGCGGCATCGAGGAGGGCGGCTACCTGGTGAGCCATGTCCTCCTCGTGGATGGGGCTGTAGGCGTTCGGTCCGGGCTTGCGTAGCCACACGGGCTGGCCGGCGGCCACCCAGTCCCCGTGGTACGCGGGCAGGCCACCGTTCGGTCCATAGCTGGCGTTGATCCGGGCAATGGTGGTGGGAAGGTCGAGGACGCGGGCCATGGTCCGGGCCACAGCTTCCTGAGAGACCTTGGAGACGCCGTAGGTCGGGCTGTGGGGAGCGGTCGGGTCACCCAACGGGTCGGTCTCGGTGTAGCGGTGCAGCGGATCCTCGTTGGCCCTGTACACCGAGTTGGTCGAGGCGATGAGAGCGGCTTCGGCGTGCTGACAGTGGGCCATGAGCAGACCGGTGGCCTCGGCGTTAGCCCGGATGGCCCGATCGTGGTCGTCGGCCTTTCCCTGCCAGGCAGCGAAGTGGACCAGATGGGTGAAGTCGTCGGGCAGTCCGCTGAGGTCCCCAGACGCCAGGTCGGCTACGTGGGTCCGCACCCCGATGGATTCGGCACGTTCCTGGCTGCCATCGGCCGAGAAGCGGGCCACGCCCCACACGTCGTTGTCCTCCGCCAGGAAGCGGGCGACGGGATGACCGATCTGACCCGTCAGCCCTGTCACGAGGATCCTGCGGTCGCTCAGCATCTCAGGGAACCTACGTCGCGTCGTCCAGTCGGGTCACGCCGAGCGAGAACTCTCCGGCAGCTGCGTAGAACAGCCATCGTCCGGCCGCATCGGGATCGTCGTCAACCGATACGTCGAGGAGCCAGGGCGGGGTGCGGACCACCGACGGGCCCTGAACGTTGAAGTCGCCGTGTTCGGTGGGCAGGTCGGGATGGTCCCGAGGGACGATCACATACCGTTCGTGCATCGATGGGGCTCCGGGAGCGGTGGATAGGGCAGGCTGTTAGTCGCCGGTTCTCTGTGCGCCGGGAACCGTAGGAGAGAGGTCGACAGGATGTTGGATCGGGATGGGGTGGCAGCGCTGCACGACCTGACGGGTCGAGTGGCCGTGGTGACGGGGGGAAGTCGGGGCATCGGGCTCGCCGTGGCCCATGCCTTCGCGGCCCAGGGTGCCCGGGTGGTGGTGTCTAGCCGGAAGGCTGAGGCTTGTGGCGAGGCGGTGGCCTCCATCCGTGCCGCCGGGGGTGAGGCGATCGCCGTACCCGCCCATGTAGGGGACCTTCATGACCTGGAGCAACTGGTCGCTAGCACGGTGGACGCCTTCGGAGGGATCGACGTGCTGGTCAACAACGCAGCCAACCCGTTGGCCCAGCCCATCGGATCGATCACTGCGGACGCCTACGCCAAGTCGTTCGACGTCAACGTCCGGGGGCCGCTGTTCCTGTTCCAGGCCTGCCTGCCCCACCTGCTGGAATCGGACCATGCCGCTGTGGTCAACGTGATCTCTGCGGCCGCCTTCTTGCACACTCCGGGGGGGTCGTTGTACGGGGCAGCCAAGGCGGCACTGCTGCACTTCACGCGGTCGATGGCCGCCGAGTATGCCCAGTCGGGAATCAGGGTCAACGCGCTGGCCCCCGGGCCGACCGACACGACAATGGTCCGCAACACCGGCGAGGCGGGGGCGGCGTCCATGGCCCGCTCGACCCGACTGGGCCGTCTGGCAGGTGCCGACGAGATGGTGGGCGCCGTGCTCTACATGGCGTCCGACGCATCGAGCTTCATGACCGGGCAGTGCATGACCGTCGATGGTGGACTGGTGCCCGCCCGCTGAGACGTGCCCGCTGAGGTTGGCCCGCTGAACACACCGCCGCCGACCCTCGGTAGGGTGGCGACCGAATCTGACGGACCGTCAGGAATGAGATGGTCCATGAGCCCTCGGAGTACCCATGTCACTGGACGGCGTCGCCCACCTCGCAGGAAAGAACATCGCTGTCACCGGTGCCGGCAACGGGATCGGTCGGGCCATCGCCCTGGCCTGTGCCGCCGAGGGTGCAAACGTGGTGGTAGCCGACTACGGCGTCTCTATTGAGGGGAGCGACCCGTCCAGCGACGTCGCTGATGCCGTCGTGGCAGAGATCGTCTCGGCGGGTGGCACGGCCATCGCTGTGGCGGGCGACGTTTCCCAGATGGAGGTCGGCCAGCGGATCGTCGATACGGCGTTGGAGGCCTGGGGCAGCATCGATGGGGTGGTCTGCGTGGCCGGCATCGTGCGCGAGCGGATGCTGTTCAACATGAGCGAGGATGAGTTCGACCACGTGGTCGGTGTCCATCTCAAGGGCCACTTCACGCTCTACAAGGCGGCCGCGGCGGTCATGCGAAAGCAGGAGACCGGAGGCAGCCTCGTCGGCTTCACGTCGGGAGCCTTCGTGGCATCGACGGCCCAGGCCAACTACTCGGCGGCTAAGGGCGGCATCGTCTCGCTGACTCGGAGTGCGGCCTTCGCCCTCCGGAAGTACGGCGTGAACGCGAACTGCATCGCCCCAGCGGCCATGACCCGCATGTCGGAAAACGTGCCGTTCGAGATCGAGGCTGGCAGCCCCGAAGCCATTGCCCCGCTGGCTGTCTGGCTCATGTCGGACGCAGCTCGTGACGTGACGGCCCAGATCTACACCTGTACCGGTAAGCGCATCGCCGTGTGGAATCAGCCCGCCGAGATCCGCCACATGTGGGCTGATGATGGTGCATCGTTCAGCGTCGACGAGATCGCCGAGAAGCTCCCCGCCACCATTGGCGACGAGGAGATGCCGATGTTCGCCGATCTGGAGCGGCGCATGAAGGAGATGGCTCAGGCCAAGGAACGGGCCGAGAAACAGGCCCCTGGACAGGATGCTCCGGCCTCCCAGGCCTGATCGCGCCAGTCGCCGGATCTAGCCTCCTGCCATGGATGCTCCTGAGTATGTACCCGGCCATGACCTGTTGGCCGATCGGATCGTCGTGGTCACCGCGGCGGCCGGCGCCGGGATCGGATTCGCCGTGGCGAAGAAGGCCGTGGAGGAGGGGGCGACCGTCGTCATCTCCGATGTCCACGAGCGGCGCCTGGACGAGGCGGCCGATGCGTTGGCCGAACTGTCCGGTGACCGTCCGGTCACCAGCCTGTGTGACGTCAGTGACGAGAACCAGGTGCAGGAACTGTTGGACGCCGCCGTGGTCGCACACGGCCGTATTGACGTCATGGTCAACAACGCCGGTCTCGGCGGTGACACCCCGCTGGTCGAGATGCAGGATGACGAGTGGGAACGGGTCCTGGACATCACCCTCACCGGAGCGATGCGCTGCACCCGGGCGGCCATGCGGATCATGGGTGAACAGGGCCACGGTGTGATCGTGAACAACGCCTCGGTGCTGGGCTGGCGGGCCCAGGCGGGCCAGAGCCACTACGCGGCCGCCAAGGCTGGGGTGATGGCCCTCACCCGGTGCGCGGCCATCGAGGGCGTCGAGTCAGGCATCCGGATCAACTGCGTGGCCCCCAGCTTTGCCACCCACCCGTTTCTGGCCCGGACGAGCAGCGAGGAACTGCTCGCCGAGCTGGCCGCCAGCGAGGCCTATGGGCGGGGCGCCGAGCCGTGGGAGGTAGCCAACGTGGTTGTCTTCCTGGCCAGCGACTACTCGTCTTACATGACCGGCGAGGTCGTGTCGGTCTCCAGCCAGCGCGCCTGATTCAGACCAGGCGCCAGTCAGCCTTCCAGTCCGAGCTGGCACCACCGTCGTCTTCCGGATCAGTCTCAGCAACTGCCCGACCTGCCCGGGATAGGGCGAGGAGGTGGGCGTACACCACGGCCGCTGCCGCCTTGTGGAGCTTTTCATCCACATCCGCGTAGAGCTCGGCGACGATCGACTCGATCCCCCGGGGGCCGGCGACGAGGGCATCGACAATCTGGCCCTCACGCATCTCCCGATGGTCGATCAGCGTCGCAACGTAACGGCTCGGGTCAGTGATGGCCGGTCCGTGGGTGGGTCGGTAGAGGGTCTCGGGGCGGTCCAGCAGCCGACGGAGGTTGGCTAGGTAGTCGTTCAGATCGCCGTCGGGTGCCGGGACCACGGTGGTCGACCAACCCATGACGTGATCGCCAGTGAACAGGGTCGCTTCCTCCCGGAGGGCGAAGCACAGGTGGTTCGAGATGTGGCCCGGGGTGTGAAGCGCCTCGAAAGTGAACCCTTCGCCGGCGATGACGTCGCCGTCGGAGGTGACCACGTCGGGCACGAAGTCCCGGTCGCCTGCGCCCTCTCCATCCTCGGACTCGGGTTCCTCGCCGGCCTCGATGGCCTTTCGGACCCGTTCGTCGTAAGCGCGGATGGCTTCCACCGGGTGGGGGCCGAAACCGTACGAGGTGGCCCCGGTGGCCGTCTGCACGGCGGCGGTGGCTGGGGAGTGGTCCGGGTGGGTGTGGGTAATGAGCAGGTGGGTGACCCGCTGGCCCTCGACGGCCTTCAGGAGGGCCGCCACATGGTCGTCGTCGGCTGGCCCCGGATCGATGATGGCGACGTTCCCGTTCGGGTTGGAGTCCGGTGCGGGCCCAATGATGAACGTGCCCGATCCGTGGTAGGTGAACTTCGACGGGTTACGGGCCACCACCCGACGCACGAGCGGCGAGAGCTGCTCCACCTCCCCGTAGGGCGGGGCGTCCTCGTACCGGAACTCGGGGGCCATGGCGGCATCCTGCCCGATGGACGTCCCCGTCGCGAACTTCTGTCCCAGCCGGCGGCCTGGTTGACGTCCCGGAAACCGAGGTTCAGCGGGCGTGGTTCAGGAACCTGATCAGGTGGCGCCCGGACTCGCCGATTTCGGCCGCGTATGGACCGGTAACGCCCTGGCCGAGATCGGCGAAGAGCCGGGCCGCTAGGGAAATGGGTCGTCAGTTCTGGCTTTGGCGGATTCTGGCGGCCACGTGCTCTATGAAGAACCCGTCGTACCTGGCCTGGACGGCAGGGAGCCGCCAGTCGTCGCCGGTGACGGTGCCTCGACACGCCGCCGTCCCGCAGCCACACTCCAGGCGGTAGTCGTCGGTCCGGGCCGTGCCGTAGTCATGACACAGTTCCTCGTCGGCCGCGATATCGCGCATGGCCACGTAGACCACCTGGCCACGGAAGCCGACGTTGGCGTCACACGAGTGGTTAATTCGAATGGACGTCTCGTCCACCTCGGTGGCTGTACGGGGCGACAGGTAGAGGTCGTCGGCGATCTGAAGGCTCTGGTCGCCGATCTCGGCAGTGAGGCGAACCACCTCAGCGTGGTCGACGATGTGGCCGGCCTTTACGGCCACGACCTCCCCGGCGGCAATCGGTTCAAGGGCAAACACCCCGAGGCCGGCCACCGATCCGTCGCGGACCTCAACCTTGGGCGAACGCCAACAGCGGATGGGAGCCACGAGTCCGGTCAGCCGCGCGCTGCGCCCAGGTAGGCCGGGCCCTCGCCCCCGCCGTGAACCTCCACGCAGGTGCCGGTGACCCACCGGGCCAATGGTGAAGCCAGGGCGAGGCAGATGTCGGCCACATCGTCTGGCTGGCCCAGCCGACCGGCAGGGAGGTTGGCGGCCACTGCGGCCTGCCCCTCGTCGTCACCGTAGAAGGCGGCGGCTTCGTCGGTGACGATCATCCCGACAGTGATGGCCACCACCCGGATGGCCGGCCCCCACTCATGGGCCAGCGTTCGGGTCATGTTCTCAAGACCGGCCTTGGCCGCCCCGTAGGCCACGCCGAGTGGGTTGGGTCGCGTCCCACTCACCGACGAGATGTTGACGATCACTCCACCGCCGTCCTGGGTCGACATCGTGGGGTGCACGGCCTGGCAGAACGTCATGGGCGCTGTGAGGTTCAGCGCGATGATCTTCTCGTTGAAGCGGGGTGACACGGTGGCCGAATCGGCCGGTGGTGCGCCACCAGCGTTGTTGACCAGCACATCGACTCGTCCCGACCGCTCCACAGTCGCGGCCACTACATCGGCTACCTGCTCCGGATCGCGTACGTCTGCCACTATGAAAGCGGCCTCCCGGGATCCGTCTGTCGAGGTGATGGGCTCGTCAGGCGCACTCCTCGCGCAGGTGATGACGTCAGCTCCGGCGTCGAGGAAGGTGGTGGCGATCACGCGACCCAGGCCCCGTGACCCACCGGTGACCACCACCGACCGACCGGTGAAGTCCAGCGGGTCTGACGATGGGGTCGGAGGGGTCGGCGAGGGGGCCACGGAACGCACGCTAACCGCCGGCTGTCGTGACGGATCACACAATCTGACGGACCGTCAGGGTTTCCGTGGCGGTCCCGACTCGCCTACCGTTGGCCGGGTGACTCCTCCCAGCCAACGCTCTTATGCACCCTCGACGCTTCCCACCCCCGACGGGCGCCCGGACAAGCGGATGACCGAGGATGACGTCGTCGCCCGGCTGTCCAGCGGTATGACCATCGGTATCGGAGGCTGGGGCTCACGCCGCAAGCCCATGTCGCTGGTCCGGGCCATCGCCCGCAGCGAACTCACCGACCTGACCATCGTCTGCTACGGCGGCCCCGAGGTAGGGATCCTCTCGACACTCGGCAAGGTCCGGCGGGCCGTCTACGGCTTCGTGTCGCTCGACTCCATTCCGTTGGAACCACACTTCCGCCAGGCCCGTCAGCAGGGAACCATCGAGGTCACGGAACTGGACGAGGGAGCCTTCTACCTCGGCCTCCTGGCGGCCGCCCATCGGGTGCCCTTTTATCCGACACGGGCCGGACTGGGCAGCGACATGATGCTGATGAACCCCGATCTGGCCACCGTCACCTCGCCCTATCCGGACGCCGACGGTGTCCACGAGGACCTGGTGGCCATTCCGGCCTTCCAGTTGGATGCCTCCCTGATCCACATGAACCGGGCCGATGCAGCCGGAAACGGCCAGTTCCTCGGTCCCGACCTCTACTTCGATGACCTGTTCGCCAAGGCGGCGACGTCCACCTACCTGTCGTGCGAGAAGGTGATCGCAACCGGCGACCTGCTCGCCGAGGGATCCCTCCACACCCTCAAGATCCCCCGGCTCTTCGTGGACGGCGTCGTCGAGTCGCCCCGGGGCGCCCACTTCACCGAATGCCCACCCGACTACGGGCGCGACGAGGCATTCCAGCGGGCGTACGCGGCCACCGCCAAGGATCCCGAGGCGTGGCGGGCCTTCGTGGATCGCTGGTTGGAGGCGCCCAGCCACGCCGAGTACCTCGAGCGGCTCGATGCCGAGGGGGAGGGGGCCTGAGATGGCCGACCTCAAGCCCGACGCCAACCAGCCAGAAGAGGCGACCATCGACGAGATCTGTGTGGTGGCCATTGCCGAGGCCTTTCGTGGTGACGGCGAGATCCTCTGCAACCCGATCGGCACCACGCCGATCATCGGTGGACGACTGGCCAGAGCCACCTTCGAACCGGCCATGGTGATGACCGACGCCGTGTCAGTGCTGGCCGCCAACCCGTTGCCGGTGGGTGACGACAACGCCGAACGCCTGGTCGAGGCCTGGATGCCCTACCGCGACATGTTCGACGTGGTCTGGTCAGGTCGCCGCCACATAGTCATGGGCGCCAGCCAGATCGATGCCCACGGCAACCAGAACCTGGCGGCCATCGGCGACTGGCGACGGCCCAAGGCTCAACTCCTGGGCCTGCGTGGCGCACCGGGCAACCTGGTCAACCACGCCACCACCTACTGGGTTCCCAACCACTCGACCCGATCGTTCGTGCCCTCCGTGGACGTGGTGTCGGGTCCGGGCTACGACCGGGTGGCACCCCTGTCGGTAGCCATCCGGGCCGGTTACGAGATCCGCCGGGTGGTGTCCAACCTGGCCGTGATGGACTTCGAATCCAGCGGATCAGGCGATGAGCCCCGCCGGATGCGGCTGCGATCGGTGCATCCCGGCGTGACGGTCGATGAGGTGGTCGAGGCCACCGGCTTCGAGCTGGCCGTGCCCGACGAGGTCCCCGAGAGTCGACTGCCGACCGGCGAGGAACTCCACCTCATCCGTGAGGTGCTCGACCCCCAGGGCTACCGCAAGGCCGAGTTCGGCGGTTGACCATGGAGTGGCCGAACTCGGATCCCACGCCGGCTGACCGGCGCCTCCACACCCGGTTCTGCGACCTGGTTGGTGTTCGGTATCCGATCGTCCAGACGGGCATGGGCTGGGTGGCCGGCTCACGGCTGACGGCGGCCACTGCGGAGGCCGGCGGGCTGGGGATCATCGCCGCAGCCCCCATGACGTACGACCAGATGGTCGACGCCATTGCCGAGGTCCGTGCCGCCACCGACGAACCGTTCGGGGTGAACCTTCGGACCGACGCCGCCGACGTGGATCGACGGGTCGATTACCTGATCGCTGAAGGAGTGCGGGTGGCCTCGTTTGCCCAGGCCCCGGGGCAGGCCATCGTGGAACGCCTCAAGGAGGCCGGGGTGGTCGTCATCCCGACCATCGGCGCGGCCCGCCACGCCGAAAAGGTCGCCGAATGGGGTGTGGACGCGGTGATTGCCCAGGGCGCCGAGGGCGGTGGACATACCGGTCTGGTGCCCACCTCGATCCTCGTCCCCCAGGTGCTCGATGCCCTAGAGGGCAGCGGCGTGGCCCTGGTGGCCGCCGGTGGGTTCACCGACGGGCGCGGCCTGGCTGCCGCCCTGGCCTGGGGTGCAGACGCGGTGGCCATGGGCACCCGTTTCCTGCTCACTGCCGACAGCGACGTCCCCGACGAGGTCAAGTCCGTGTACCTGGCCACGCCGGTCACCGGCACGGTGGTCACCCGGGCCGTCGACGGTGCGCCGCAACGGGTGGTGGCCACCGAGGTGGTGGCCCGACTGGAGCGGTCCCGCGTGCTGGCCTTCCCCCGGGCAGCCCTGAACGCCCTCCGGTTTCGACGACTGACGTCCACCCCTCTACGCGAGCTACTGGCCGAGGGGCTGCGCATGAAGCGATCTTCGGAGATGACGTGGAGCCAGGTGGCCATGGCCGCCAACGCCCCGATGCTGACCCGGGCCACCATGGTCGAGGGTCGCTCCGAGGTGGGGATCCTCCCGACCGGTCAGGGAGTGGGCGCCATTGCCGAACTCCCGACGTGTGCCGAGTTGATCGACCGCACGGTGGCCGAGGCCACAGCGGCCCTTGATCGGTTGACCGGCCGGGGAGCGGACCCGGCTGTGGGGGAGTGACCGCCATGGACCTCGACTTCACATCCAGCCAGATGGCTTTCCGTGACGAGGTGCGGGGCTGGCTAGCCGAGAACCTCCCCGCCGAGCCGCTTCCCTCCCTGGACACCCCCGAGGGATTCGAGCTCCACCGTGAATGGGAAGGCGTGCTGCACGAGGCTCGCTGGTCGGTGGTGGCCTGGCCCGAGGCGCACGGCGGCCGGGACGCCGACCTCGTGGAGTGGCTGCTGTTCGAAGAGGAGTACTACCGGTCGGGTGCACCGGGCCGGGTCAACACCAACGGGATCAGCCTCCTGGGACCGACCCTGTACGCCTTCGGGACGGCGAAACAACAGGACCGCTTCCTTCCCCGGATGGCCTCTGGAGAGGAGATCTGGGCCCAGGGCTGGTCCGAACCCGACTCGGGAAGCGACCTGGCGTCCATATCCACAAAGGCCATCCGCGACGGCGAGTGGTTCGTGCTGGACGGCCAGAAGACGTGGTGTTCGCGTGGCGCATGGGCCGATTGGATGTTCTGCATCGTGCGGACCGACCCCGACTCCGAACGCCACCGCGGGCTCTCGTACCTGTTGGTGCCAGCCGACGCCGAGGGCCTCGAGCGGCGTCCGGTTGGTCGTCTCGACGGCGAGCCGGCATTCGCCGAACTGTTCTTCGACGGGTGCCGGGTGCACGAGTCGAACCTCCTGGGCGGCGAGGGCGAGGGCTGGAACGTCGCCATGGCCACCACGTCCAGCGAGCGGGGCCTGAACCTCCGGGCGCCCGGCCGGTTCCTGGCCGCAGCGGACCGTCTGGCCGACCTCTACCGTGAGTTGTTGGAGACAGGATCTTCCGACGAGGGCCTGCTGGACGAGGTAGTCCAGGCATGGACCGGCGCACAGGCCTACCGGTGGCAGACGTACCGCACAGCCGCCCACCTGTCGGGCGGTGGTGAACTGGGTGCGGCATCGTCGATGGGCAAGGTCTTCTGGTCCGAGTTGGACGTCGAGTTGCACTCCACTGCGCTGCGCCTGCTCGGTGAGCGCGGCGAGCTGGTCGACGCTCCGCCCGGACCCGGATTGCCGGGGGCCGACTGGATGTCGGGTTACCTGTTCAGCTTGTCGGGTCCGATCTACGCCGGCACCAACGAGATCCAGCGCAACATCATCGCTGAGCGGGTGCTCGGCCTCCCTCGGAAGTAGCGGCACCACTATGGACTTCACACTGGGCGGGGACCGGGCGCTATTCGCGGAGACCCTGCGCGACATTCTCGACGACGTCTGCACCGCGGACGCCGTGCGGGCCTCGTGGAATGACCCGTCGGGGGCCGTCGACGGTCTCTGGGCGACATTGGCCGAGACTGGCGTCCTGGGACTCGCCGCGCCCGTAGCCCATGGTGGTCTGGGGATGGACGAGGTCGACCAGGTGCTCCTGCTCGAGGAACTGGGTCGGGCGGCCTGCCCGGACCCGGTGGTCGAACACTCGGCGGTCGCCGTGCCGTTGCTCCGTGACCTGGCATCTACCGCCCTGCAGGAGGAGTGGCTGGGCCGGGCCGTCGAGGGTTCGGCGGTGCTCACCGCCGGCTCGCCGGCTGGCGACCCAGGGCGGCCTCTGGTGCTGGCTGGCGCTCGGGCAGACCTGGTGGTACTCGTCGTGGACGGGGCGCTCCACGCTGTACCGGCCGCCTCGGTCTCGGGTCAGGCCCGCGACAGCGTCGATGGCTCCCGACGCCTGACCGAGGTCATCGTGGACGTATCGGCCGACACCCTGGTATCCGCCGATCCCGAGGCCGTGTCCGCGCTGTGGGACCGGGGTTCGTGGGCCATGGCGGCTCAGGCCGTCGGGGTGGCCCAGCGGCTGCTCGACCTGACGGTGGCCTACGTGTCCGAACGGGAGCAGTTCGGTCGACCGGTCGGAGTGAACCAGGCCGTGAAGCACCACTGTTCGAACATGGCTATCGCCATCGAGTTCGCCCGCCCCATGGTCCAGACGGCGGCTTGGGCACTTTCCACCGGTCGGATGCCGGAAGGGACTGTGCCGCCGGGGGCCACCGACGGCGGTCCGTCGACAGCGGCGTCCATGGCCAAGGCCCTGGCATCGGAAGCCGTCGACCTCGCCTGCCGCTCGGCGCTGCAGTGCCACGGAGCCATCGGCTACACGATCGAATACGACCTGCAGCTCTGGTTGAAGCGGGGATGGGCCCTGTCCGCGTCGTGGGGCGATGCCCGTCGCCACCGTCGTCGCATCGCCGACGGTCTGGGACTGGTCTCGGCATGATGGCCCAGCGATGACGGCGTCGACTGATGATTCCTGCCGGCCGGCCGGTGTCGACCTGGCCGACGAGATACGCGCTCTGGTCGCCGATGTGAATCGCCTCGCTCCCGGTGTCGACGGCCTTTTGGAGGCTCGTCGGCTGGTGTTCGAGGCCCGACAGGCACTCGAAGGTCCGGTGCGCCGCCGCTGGTACGAGGTTCCAGTCGATGAGATCGACGAGGACTTGGAAGCCCGGTTGCGGACCGAGGCGGGCGACCACAGTCTCTTCCGGGGTCGCCGCAACCCCTTGGCGCCGCCGCTGGTGGTGTCCAGCGAGTTCGACGATGACGGCCCTTTCGTGACGGGCTCGGTCCGTCTCGACCGATGCCGGGAGGGGCCACCGGAACGCCTCCACGGTGGTTATCTGGCTGGCCTGTTCGATGACGTGCTGAGCGGCGTCCCATCGCTCGTTGACATGGGGCCAGCGGTCACAGCCCGACTGGCTATCCGTTACCGAAGCGCCACGCCGCTCGACGTCGACCTCCGGTTCGAGGCTCGGGTGGTTCGTCATTCCGGACGGCGCCTGGTGGCTCGTGCACGCTGTGTAGTCCCCGGTGGGGACCGGGCGACGGCCGAAGCCGAGGCGCTCTTCGTGGCTGTGCCGGCGGCCCGCTCTCAGGAAGGGCGTCCTGGGGAGGGCAGCCGCCGGGGGGACGGGTGACCCAACCCACCGTCCTGTTCCTGTGCACGGGCAACGCTGCCCGGTCGGTCATGGCCCGGGCGATGTTCGCCGAGCGGGCCCCCGACTGGCGGGCCGTGGGTGCGGGCACGCTGGTGCTCGAGGGGCTTCCCATGAGCCAGCGGACCCGTAACGCGCTGGCCGACCATGGTCTGGCTGACCCTGATCACCGCAGTCGACAGTTCGGCGCCGACCACGAGAATGTGGACCTCGTGGTGACCATGGAGCCCTCGCACGTGGCCTGGATTCGCCGGAACTACCCCGAGGTGGCTGGGCGGACGGCATCGTTGCCCCGACTGGTTCGTGACCTTCCAGCGGGCGACGCGGCCGACTTGGCGGCCCGGGTGGAGGCGTTGGCCCTGGACGAGGTGGAGGTCGCCGACTGGGAAGAGGTCACCGATCCTGCGTCAGGTGAACAGGTCGACTTCGATGTCTGCGCGGCAACGCTCAGCAACCTCGTCGACACCCTGGTGGATCGCCTGGGCCCCTGCCGTTGAACGCCTCGGCGATCCTCCTGTGGCGTATGCCGTCCCACCGGCGGGACGGCTTCCTGCTGGCTGCGGCCTGCTTCCTGATCGGCATCACTTTCGGCGTGTTTGCCGACTCCTCGGGTCTAGGGCTCGGCCAGGCCGCGGCGCTTTCGGTCTTCACCTTCACCGGGGCTTCGCAGTTCGCCCTCCTCTCGGTGGTGGCCGGTGGAGGGACGGCGGTCGCCGCGGTGGGAGGTGCCCTGCTGATCGGCGCCCGTAATGGCCTGTACGGACCGTCGATCGCTCCGCTGCTTCAAGGTGGGCGTGTCCGCCGGGCCTTGTCGGCCCACTTCGTTATCGACGAGACCACGGCCATGGCCACCGCGCAGGATGACCCGACGCTGGCCCGGGAGGCCTTCTGGACCACCGGTCTCTGGCTGTTCGCCTTCTGGAATGTCGGGACGGTGCTGGGCGTGGTGGCCGGCAGTGCGTTGGACGATCCGGGGGCACTCGGTCTGGACGCAGCATTCCCAGCAGCCTTCGTGGCGTTGCTGGTCCCGCATCTGCGGACTCGCCCGGGTCAGGTCACCGCCCTATTGGGAGGTGCCATCGCGCTGGTGGCCACACCGTTCGCTGCAGCGGGGCTGCCCATGCTCCTCGCCGCGTTGGCCGTCCCCGTCGGAATGTCGTTGCAGCGACGGGCGGTCCGTGGCCGGACGAGCGGCGGAGGCATGTCGTGAGTTGGGCGGCCATCCTGACCCTGTCTGGAGGGTGCTACCTCGCCAAGTTGACCGGGGTGATGGCGGGGGACCGCTTCGCCACGGTGCTGGCGCCGGTGACGACGCTGTTGCCGGCTGCCCTCTTCTCGGCCATCGTCGTGCTCATGACGGTGGCCGACGATTCCACCCTGGTGATCGATGCCCGCCTGGCCGGCGTGGCAGTGGCCATCGTGGCCGTCATCCGTCGGGCGCCGTTCGCGGTCGTAGTGGCACTGGCCATGTTGGCCACCGCGGGGATCCGCCTCCTGAACTGATCGGACCGCGGCCGGAACCGATTCCCGACGCTCGGCGTCTTGCCATGACAGGTGGTTCCCGTCGGTCTACGTTCGTCAATGTGACGGGCGGACCAAAGAAGGAACCGGAGACGGACCCGGTGGAGGCCGCTGACGTCTCCGGTGTCTCGGCGTCCGTGCGGCGGTCATTGCTCCTGCCCAGACCCCGGTGGCGCGGGGTCATGCACCGATTGGCCCTGCCGTGCTCTCTGGCGGGAGGTGTCGTACTGGTGGCCTCAGCCTCGGGGGGGCGCGACCGGGTGGGTGCCGCGGTGTTCGTCATGGGTGTCGTGCTGATGTTCTCGGCCAGCAGCCTCGTACACCTGCGTCGCTGGTCGATCCCCACGTGGGAGGTCCTGTTCCGCATCGACCACGGGGCGATCTTCGTTCTCATCGCGGCCAGCGCCACACCGATTGGGTTGAGCGCGCTCGATGGTCGGTCGGCCACCCTGCTCCTCTGGGCGGTGTGGATCGGTGCCGCGGTCGGCGTCGGAGTCCGAGCGCTGCCGTTTCATCCGCCGAAGGGCCTCATGAACACCTTGTTCATCGTCCTGGGCTGGGTGCCCATCGTGGTGGCGCCCGACCTGATCCGTGCCCTGAGCCTCACCGAACTGCTCCTGGTGGTCGCCGAGGGGCTCCTGTACAGCGGCGGCGCATTGATGTTGGGAGCCCGCTGGCCTGATCCGTCGCCCGAGGTGTTCGGCTACCACGAGGTCTGGCACACGCTGGTGACCATCGCGGTGGCACTCCACTTCGTGGTGGTGGGCCTCCTCGTCGCCGGATGACCCGAACGCACCGTGGGGCCGCCCGGACGAGGCGGCTGCGCGTGGTGGTCTCCCTCTCGGCAGTAGCCCTCTCAGTGGCTGGCCTGGTGGCGGGCTGCGGGGACGAGCTGGTCTCCGACCCCCGGCGGGCCACCACGTGCGCCGGGCTGGTGGAAGCCGGCCGGGTCACCGCTGAGGCGGTGCTCGACCTCCTCGGTGACCGGTCGCTGGCCGACCTGGTGGAGGACAACCCCGACGAGCCATTCGCCGAGGTGGACCGCCTCCTCCGGGTCGAGGTGTTCGCCGAGCGGGCCGAGGCACTGGGTTGTGGTGCGGCGGAACTCGTCCGGCGGGCCTGCACCTCCTATCAGGGACTGTCTCCCCAGGCCCGGGGTGAGGCGGGCCGGGAGTTCCTGGCCCCCTACTTCGCGGCCTGTGACTGATCTGGGCGAGACTGGGTTGGTGACGACCGACCCCGACGCCTGGGAGCCCCTGCTCGACGACCTCCACGGGCGGCGTGCGGCTGCCAGAGCCATGGGTGGCGAGGATCGTCTGGCCCGACACCGTGACAAGGGTGGTGGTGACCGACTTGACGCCCGGGCCCGGATCGACCACCTGCTCGACGATGGCTCGTTCCACGAGATCGGCACGCTGGTTGAACCCCCGGGCGACGCCGCTCCGGCCGACGGAATCGTCACCGGATCGGGGACCATTGACGGCCGGCCCGTGATGATCGGCGCCGAGGACTTCACCGTGCTGGGCGGTTCCATCGGCTCGGGGAGCACGGCCAAGCGTTACCGCATTGCAGAGTTGGCCGAGCAGGACCGGATGCCGCTGGTCATGTTGTTAGAGGGCGCCGGCCATAGGCCTCCGGGTACTGGCGTCGAACCGGGTCGTGCGCCGACCGATCTGCACCAGCAGGCCCGACTCTCTGGCCGGGTCCCGCTGGTAACCGGCATTCTGGGTCCGTCGGCCGGCCACGGTGCGCTGGTGGCGCCCTTGTCGGACTACTCGGTCATGACCCGCGACGCCGCGGTGTTCACCGCAGGGCCGCCCGTGGTGAAGTCCGCCCTAGGCGAGGACGTCTCGGCTGACGAACTGGGGGGTCCTGATGTGGCGGTGGCCAGCGGACTCATCCATGACGTTGCCGAGTCCGATCGTGACGCCCTGAACCGGATCGCGAAATGGCTGTCGTTTTTCCCGACCAGTGCCTGGTCATACCCGTCGCGCCGCGAGAGTGGCGACACCGGCCACCGGGCCGTGGACGAACTCGTGGACCTGATTCCCCGGCGGCCCACCCGCGGCTACGACATTGGGCCGGTCATCGAGTGCCTGATGGACGACGGTGAGTTCGTCGAGATCCAGGCCGGGTTCGGTGCATCCATCGTCTGTGGACTCGCCCACCTCGGGGGAGATCCGGTGGCCGTGGTGGCCAACCAGCCGGCAGTGCGGGCCGGCACCATTGACGTGGCGGCCGCCGACAAGGCGGCCCACTTCATCCAGGTGGCCGACTCGTTCCACCTGCCGCTGGTCTTCCTGACCGACAACCCCGGAGTGTTGGCCGGTACAGCCTCGGAACGGGCCGGGATCCTGCGGGCCGGTGCCCGGATGTTCGCCGCCCAGACCCAGGCCCGCACGGTCAAGGTCCAAGCCACCCTTCGCAAGGCCTACGGGTTCGGCTCCCTGGCCATGTCGATGGTTTCCTTTGACGGACAGACAGTGTCGGTGGCCCTCCCGGGGGTGACCCTGGGGGCCATGGGCGCCCGTAGCGCGAGCGAAGCGGTGGGCGCCGACGAGACGACCGCGGAGGCCATCTCGGAGGCTGAAGCCAACGCCGTCTACCGCTCGGCGTCCCGATTGGGCTTCGACGAGGTGGTGGCGCCGGGCGAGTTGCGAGACGTCCTGCTGGCTGCCGTGGCACGCGGGGTGTCCCGCCGCCAGCAAGCTGCTGAGCCCACCGCCCGGACGGCCATCACGCCCTGATCGGCGATAACCGGTCGGGATCAGGTTCTCGAGATGGCAGGCTGGCCCAGTCTCGGAACCATCCCGTACCTCCCCAGGAAGACCCATGAGCATCGAACGCCTTTCTCGCCGCATCACTGCCATAGCCGAATCGGCCACCATGGCCGTCGATTCCAAAGCCAAGGCCCTGAAGGCGGCCGGTGAGCCGGTAATCGGGTTCGGTGCCGGCGAGCCGGACTTCGCCACGCCGGACCACATCGTGGCCGCCGCGGTGGCCGCCTGCCAGGACCCGACCAGCCACAAGTACACCCCGGCCGGTGGCCTCCCCGCCCTCAAGGAGGCCCTGGTCGACAAGACCGAGCGGGACTCCGGCTGGCGGCCCGAGGTAGCACGGATCCTCGTCACCAACGGTGGAAAGCACGCCGTGTACAACACGTGCGCCGCAGTGCTGAACCCCGGCGACGAGGTGCTTCTCCCGGCGCCCTACTGGACGACCTACCCGGAGTCCATTGCCCTGGCCGGGGCCACGCCCGTGCCACTGTCGACCGACACCGCTTCGGGTTTCCGAGTCACCGTCGACCAGTTGGAGGCGGCCCGCACCCCGAACACCAAGGCGTTGTTCTTCGTGTCGCCGTCCAACCCGACGGGGGCCGTCTACCCGGCGGACGAGATCACCGCCATCGGTCGTTGGGCGGTCGAGCACGGCATCTGGGTGTTTGCCGACGAGATCTATGAGCACCTGACCTACGACGGTCACGAGCATCATTCGATGCGGGCACTCGTCCCCGAGATCGACAGCCACTTCGTAGCCATCAACGGCGTGGCCAAGACCTACGCCATGACCGGCTGGCGGATCGGATGGATGATCGGACCAGCCGACCTGATCAAGGCGGCTGGCAACCTCCAGTCGCACGCCACCAGCAACGTGGCCAACGTGTCCCAGCGCGCCGCGCTGGCTGCCGTCTCCGGCGACCTCACGGCCGTCGAGGAGATGCGGGCGTCGTTCGACCGTCGCCGCCGGACCATGACCGACATGCTCCGGGCCATCGACGGGGTCGACCTGCTGACACCCCAAGGCGCCTTCTACGCCTTCCCCGACCTGACGGCCTTCCTCGGCCGGGAGATTGGTGGACGGGTCCCCACCACCACGTCGGCGTTGGCGGCGATCATCCTCGACGAGGCCAAGGTAGCCATCGTGCCGGGCGAGGCCTTCGGGGCTCCCGGCTACGCCCGGCTGTCGTTCGCCCTGGGTGACGACGATCTGGTCGAAGGCCTGACCCGGATCGGCAACCTGCTGGCCGGTTGACCTGGTGGAACTCTCAATACAGCCCTATGGCGCCTGGCCGTCGCCCATCAGTGCGGAACTCCTGGTGGCTGGAGCGGCAGGGCTGGGTGAGGTGGTCGTTGACGCCGGCCCCGACGGGAACACCCTCGGTAGCAGCGTGTGGTGGGCCGAGTCCCGTCCCGACGAGGGCGGGCGGACCGTGGTGGTCCGGCGCGGTTCCGACGGAGTGGTGGCCGATGCGGTTCCGGCCGGGGTCGACGTCCGAACCGGGGTCCACGA
The DNA here is from genome assembly GCA_030747595.1 of Acidimicrobiales bacterium. Classification (NCBI taxonomy): domain Bacteria; kingdom Bacillati; phylum Actinomycetota; class Acidimicrobiia; order Acidimicrobiales; species Acidimicrobiales bacterium. The sequence goes on from JASLKK010000001.1 coordinate 184,634, forward strand.
GTACGGCGGCGGTGCCTGGTGGGTGACCGACGGCGTGCTGGTGCACAGCGACCGTTCCGATGAACGTCTCATCCGTCGGGAACCCGGTCGCCCTGACGTCGAACCGGTCATACTCACCCCGGAGCCCGAGGTTGTCCGGGGCCTGCGTTACGCCGACGGGCGGATCACCCCGGACGGTCGGTGGTACGTCTGCGTCCGCGAGGCCCACATCGGGGATCCGCAGACAGGCGCCGATTCGGAACCGACCAACGAGCTGGTCGCGGTGGCCATGGACGGCTCCCAACGGGTCGAGGTGCTGGTCTCGGGGCCCGACTTCGTGTCGTCGCCGCGGGTCTCGCCTGACGGCGGCTGTCTGACCTGGATCCAGTGGAACCATCCCGACCTGCCGTGGGACGACACTGAACTCTGGTTGGGGGACCTGTCCTCCGATGCTCACCTGAGCGGCGCCCGGAGGGTGGACCCTCCCTCGGAGACAGGTGCCCATGAAGCGGGAGAGTCATTCTTCCAGCCGGAATGGCGGGCCGACGGCGTGCTGCACGTGGTCACCGACCGGGACGGCTGGTGGCACCTGTACCGGGTGGCCCCGGACACCGACGCGCTGGAGCAGTTGACCTCCGGGGCCTTCGAGGTGGCCACCCCCCAGTGGGTGTTCGGACTGTCGCGCTATGCGCTGGTGGGAGACGACGTGTGGTTCGCCCGCCGGGAGGACGGGGTGGACCGTCTGGCCGTGCTTTCCTTCGACGGGTCAGCCGCAGAGGGGAACGTCGCCGACGTCGAACCGCTGTCGGCCGGGACACCGGCCACGTCAATCGGGTCGCTGGCCGCGTTGGACGGCGGCGTGGCTCTGGTGGCGGCATCGTGGACCACCGAGCCCGCACTGGTGGCCGTCACCTGTTCTGGTTCCGAGGTGATCCGGGCGCCCCGTGACCTCGGCCTCGGCCCGGGATGGCTCCCGGTGCCCGAACAGGTCATGTTCCCCACCTCGGGCGACGAGCAGGCCCACGCCATCGTGTATCCGCCGACCAGCCCCGACCACGACGGGCCGGTCGACGAGCGGCCGCCGCTGATCGTGCTCGTCCATGGCGGGCCGACCGGCTCGGTGCGAACCCAACTGCAACTGGCCATCGCCTACTGGACCAGTCGGGGCTTCGCGGTGGCTGATGTCGACTACCGGGGTTCCACGGGGTACGGCCGGCCCTACCGGCACCGGCTTCGCGGCGGGTGGGGGGTCCTCGACGTCGAGGACTGCGTGGCTGCGGCCCGGTACCTGTCGTCGAGCAGTCGCCCGGCGGCCGGTCGGGTGGACGGCGACCGATTGGCCATTCGGGGCGGGAGCGCCGGTGGGTTCACCGTGCTGGCCGCCCTGACCTTCCACGACGTCTTCGCCGCGGGGGCCAGCCGCTACGGGGTGGCCGACCTGGCCGCGTTGGCCGCTGACACCCACAAGTTCGAGGCCCGCTACCTGGATCGGCTGGTCGGGCGGTGGCCCGAAGACGAGGCCGTCTACCGGGAGCGGTCGCCCATCCACCACGTGGACCGGCTCTCCACGCCGTTGCTGTTGTTGCAGGGATCCGAGGACCGTGTGGTCCCTCCCGCCCAGGCCCACGCCATGGCCGACGCGCTGGCGAGTCGTGGCGTGCCCTTCGAGTTGATCGAGTTCCCGGACGAGGGTCACGGATTCCGGAAGGCGGCCAACGTGGTCCGGGCGTTGGAAGCCGAGCTGGCCTTCTTCGCCGACCGGTTCGGATTCCACATCACCGACTGAACCCGGCGAGGGCACCGAGACGGCTACCTGACCGGAACATGTGCGACGGATCGCACACCGAAAGAACTGGGCCAGCGGGTCGCCCATCATGCACCATGGATCCATGGCGGCGATCCTGGATCCCATTGCTGGACTGGCGTGGCCTGTGGGTCGCCAAATGGGGTTGCAATCGGTCGAGCGGCCCCGTCTACACTGAACGGCGATGCGACCGATCCTCAACCTCCTGCTGCTGACCTAGGGCGAACGCCTCACATACGCGTTCGCCCGAACCTCCTGCGCCCTCCGGGGCCGGGGGGTTTCCTGCTTTTCAGGGGCAGGGCTTCGCAGGGACAGGACTTTTGGGAGCCGGGTCCTGATCGCATCGACCAGAACCATTACGAGACCGACAGAACACGAGACGGACGGGGTCGCCACCACGACGCCCCCTCGGAAACGAGTACAAGCCATGAGCGAGCAGACCATGAGCGAGCAGACCAGTGCCGATCGGGTGATCATCTTCGACACCACGCTGCGTGATGGCGAGCAGTCGCCCGGCATCTCGCTGGACGTGGGTGAGAAGTTGGAGATCGCCGAGCAGTTGGCCCGCCTGGGCGTGGACTACATCGAGGCCGGTTTCCCCATCGCCAGCGAAGGCGACTTCGAGGCCGTGCACGCCATTGCCTCGGCGGTCGAGGGTCCCACCATCTGCGGGCTGTCGCGCACCGCCCACAAGGACATCGACCGGTGCTGGGAGGCCATCGAGCCGGCGACCAATCGTCGCATCCACACGTTCATCGCCACGAGCCCCACCCACATGGAGCACAAGCTCAAGATGAGCCCCGCCCAGGTGCTGGCCGAGGCCATCTCGGCGGTCGGTCGGGCCCGGGAGTACACCGACGACGTCGAGTTCAGCCCCGAGGATGCCTCGCGGTCGGACTTCGATTTCATGTGCGACGTGCTCCAGGCGGCGGTCGACTCCGGAGCCGGCACGTTGAACATCCCCGACACTGTCGGCTTCGCCACCCCGCTGGAGTGGTCCGAGCGCATCCGTGCGATCCGGGAGCGAGTCAGCGGCGACTATGTGATCTCGACCCACTGCCACAATGACCTCGGCCTGGCCGTGGCTAACTCGTTGGCCGCCGTGGAGGCCGGTGCCCGCCAGGTTGAATGCACGATCAACGGCATCGGCGAGCGGGCCGGCAACGCTGCCATGGAGGAGATCGTCATGGCCCTGCGGACTCGGCCGGATTCGTACCCGGGCCTGGAGGTGGACATCCGGACCGAGGAGTTGGCGAAGTCCAGTCGGATCGTCAGCCGTCTCACCGGTTACCCGGTGCAGTACAACAAGGCCGTGGTGGGCCGCAACGCCTTTGCCCACGAGGCGGGGATCCACCAGCACGGCGTACTCAACGAGCGGACCACCTACGAGATCATGGACCCGGCCGCCGTGGGTCAGGGCGAAAGCCAGCTGGTGCTCGGGAAGCACTCAGGGCGTGCCGCCTTCCGTGACGCCCTCCAGAAGCTGGGCCACGACATCCACGGCGACGCGCTGAACTCAGCGTTCACCCGGTTCAAGGAACTGGCCGACCGCAAGGTGCAGCTCAGCGACGCGGATCTCGAGGCGCTGGCCATCGAGGAGGTGGGCGGCAGCGTCCAGCATGCCTACGAGTTCGTGAGCCTCGACGTCAGCGGAGGCACCGCAAGTACCCCGACAGCCGATCTGGTCATGAGGGTGGCCGGCGATGAGGTCGCTGTCACCTGTGAGGGCGATGGCATGGTCGACGCCTCCTGTTCGGCGGTCAAGTTGGCTACTGGGGCCAAGGGGCGGATGACCGACTACAACGTGACTTCGGTGACCGGGGGTGTCGACGCGCTGGCCGACGTGGCCCTGACCTTCGAGAGCGTCGAGGGTGTGAAGGTCTCGGGGCGGGGCCTCTCCACCGATGTGGTCGAGGCATCGGTCCGGGCGTTCATCGGTGCCCTCAACAAGATCGCTCGGATCCGCGAGTCTGGGGAGGATCCGAACGCCGTGGACCGACCCGGCCACATCGGCTGAGCGGCCTCGGCTGGCCCGCCGCCACGGTGGGGGGACCGTTAGGTTGTGCCCCATGGCGGTCGATACCGGTGCGGAGGGCTACGACGTGTTTCCCCTCCGGTCGTTCCTCGATTTCGACATCGGGGATGGCTCGGAAGGCGCCGCCGTCGCGTTCCTGGACGTGGACGACCGTCACCTCAATCCGAACGGGATCGTGCATGGTGGGGTTGTCTTCACCCTGGCCGACACGGCCATGGGTCGGGCCACGATGGCGGTGCTGGATGACGGACAGATCTGTGCCTCGATCGAGGTATCGGTCCGCTACCTGCGGCCCATCCCCGGGGGACGACTGGTCGCCAGCGCTTCGGTAATCAGGGCTGGACGGCGAATCGTGCATCTGGAGTGCAGGGTCACCGTCGATGGAGACGAGCGGCCGGTAGCCGTGCTGCAGGGGTCGTTTGCCGTGCTGGAGGCCTGATCCGGCTCAGGCCCCGGGTCAGCCGAGGGTGACGACCTGGCGGCGCTCCAGGCCGTCCAGTTCGTTCTCCTGAATGCGCTGCCACGAGTAGGACCAGAGACTGTCGCCGATCACCAACGTGCGTTGGATAGGTCGGACGTTGCCGCCGTCGGGCCAGCACACCACGACGTCGCTGTCAGGGGGAAGCGTTTCCGGATCGACCCCGAACTCCTCGGCCCACCACTTGGATTCCTCGCGTGGCAGGGGCTCACACCAGTGGCCACGCATCGACGTGGGGGCGCCCGGATCGCAGATCATGACCACCGGTACGTCGCCGTCGACTGTCGATACCACTGGGCACGGGGGCACGGGTTCGACCATTTCGTCGTCGCGGTGGTCGATGCGACCCTCTTCGGTGATGTCGGAGTCAGATACCCGCAGCACGACCGCGCCGTGCTCGTCGTTCCGCCAGTCTTCGAATGGCAGGACGGCCCGACCGTCCCACCACAGGAAGGCGTGGTGGTCCCATTCGGCCCCGCTGTGTCCGCCTCCCGGCGACCAGGTGGCCAGGTCGACGGGGGCGTCTAGATCCGACACGTCGAACAGGGTGACCTTGGTGCCGGTGGTCCGTCCCTCGTCGGTGGCCTCCTGGCCGATGCCCAGGATCCGGTCCGGTCCCACGGGGTGGAGGTAGCCGGAGTAGCCGGTGATCTTCAGCTCGCCGCGCACTCGTGGATCCGTGGGGTCCGACAGGTCGACGGTGTAGAAGGGGTCGGTCTGGCGGAACGTGACCACGTAGGCCACGTCGCCCACGTATCGCACGGCGAAGATCCGCTCGCCGCGACCCATGTCGCCCACCTGCCCGACC